>JAKCEC010000055.1 GCA_021841725.1 Actinomycetes bacterium
CCTCGTCACTCACGGTGACCGCGATGTTCAGCGAGAGGTTCGAGATCATCGGGAAGGGGTGGCCCGGGTCGACCGCGAGCGGCGTGAGCACCGGGTACACGTGGTTGTCGAAGTACGCGATGAGGTCGTCGCGATCGCTGACGCTCACCTCGGCGTACTTGACGATCTCGATGTCGTGGCGCGCCAACTCGGGCACCAGGACGTCGAGCACGAGTCGGTCCTGTCGTTCCACCAGGGACAAGACGCGCTCGCGGATGTCCGCGAGCTGCTGTCGCGGTCGCACCCCGTCTACCGACGGGGTCTGCACCCCCGCCGCCACCTTGTCCTCGAGGCTCACGACACGCACCTGAAAGAACTCGTCGATCATGTCCGCGAAGATGGCCACGAACTTGCACCGCTCCAGGATGGGCAGGCCCTGATCGTCCGCCAAGTCCAGGAGGCGCGCTCCGAACTCCAGACGCGAGAGCTCACGGCTCGAGAATCGTTCGGGTCCGAACGACGAGAGATCGAATGTCACGGGGCGTGGGTCTTTCTTCGGGTGGGTTACGACACTGACAATGCTACGACTACTGTGTCATCGTGGCGAGACATGCACGGGGCGCGGCGTTAAACCAGTCCTCCTCCTCCCCCTCCCCCTCGCCCACGGCGACGTCGCGTTCGACCGAATTGGGTTTGCTGTTCATCGCCTGGGTCGTGGTCACGTGCTTCTACGTCTTGATGTCACTGGCCACCAAGGGGCGTCTGCCCGCACGGCTCGGTTTCTTTCTCGCGGTCCTCATCGTCGTCTCGTTGGTGATGCACGTCGCCATCCGCCGCTACGCCGCGCGCGCGTCTCAGGTCCTCCTACCGGTGGCCACGCTCCTCAACGGCATTGGCTACGTCGAGATCGCGCGGTGGAACCCGACGCGGGCCGGATTCCAGGCGTTCTGGTTCGTCGTCAGCGGGGTCATCGTCGTGGTGACGCTGAAATTCATCAAGTCCGTGCGCGACCTGGACCGCTACCGGTACTTGACCCTCGCGGCGGCGCTGGCCCTGATGCTGGCCCCCCTCATCCCGGGTATCGGGGAGAACATCAACGGAGCCCGCCTCTGGGTGGCGATCGGTCCGCTGTCGTTTCAACCCATCGAGGTCGCCAAGGTCCTGCTGGTGTTCTTCTTCGCCTCCTACTTCGCCGCGAACCGCGAACTCCTCTCGACGCCGACGGAACGCTTCGCGGGTCGCCTGTTCGTCTCGCCCAAGGTCCTGGTGCCCATCCTGGTGGCCTGGGGGGTCGCCCTCATGATCCTCGGTGGCGAGAACGACATCGGCTTCGCCATGTTGTTGTTCGTCCTCTTCTTCGCCCTGTTGTGGGTCACCACGGGGCTCAAGTCCTACGTCGCGCTGGGCCTGGCCCTGTTCGTCGGCGGGGCGCTGGTGGCCGATCAGCTGTTCCGCCAGGTCCAGGCGCGCGTCAGCTATTGGCTCGACCCGTGGTCGGCGGTCAACTACTACCACTCCAGCCAACTGGCCAATGGGTGGTTCGCCATGGCGGCGGGGGGCGTCGCCGGTACCGGCCTGGGCCTGGGCCAGGCCGGTCGCAACGTCTCGGAGACCACCTCGGACATGATCTTCGCCGCCCTGGGCGAGGAACTGGGTTTCGTCGGCGTGATCTTGATCCTCAGCCTCTTCGCCGTCTTCGTCGGGGAGGGATTCCGCATCGCCCAACGCGCCCAGTCGGACTTCGTGCGACTCACCGCCACGGGTCTCACCGCGACGATCGGACTCCAGTCCTTCTTCATCATGGCCGGCGTCTTGCGCATCGTGCCCTTCACCGGCATCACGTTGCCGTTCATGGCGTACGGGGGAAGTTCGCTCTTCGCCAACTACTTCATCGTGGCCCTGCTGTTGCGCATCAGCCACGAAGTGTCCGAGGAGAAACGCGGCGGCGAGGTGGTCGCCGTGACCTTCGACTAATCGCGCGCCAGGAGGTCCTCGGCGACCAGCAGCGGGGCCGGGACGACTTGTCGCAGCGCCAGCGTCATGGCGTCGCTGGGGCGACAGTCGAACACGCGTCGGCCGCGGGGCGTCATGAGGTCGAGTTCGCCGACGTAGACCCCGTCGCGAACGCGCACGACCCGAGCGGCGATGACGTCGGCGTGCGTCTCTTGGAGGATGGACACCACCAACTCACTGGTGAGGGGGCGCCGACCCACCGTGTGGTGCAGGGCCTGGTGCAGCGCCGTGGCGTCGGGCACGGCCAGCGGGAGCGTGAGCGACCGACGCTCGCCCTCGGCCTCGCGCAACGTCACGAGCGCCGTGGCGCTCGTGAAGTCGTAGACCACGCGCTCGACCTGGACGACGCGAAAGGCCACCTCGGGCGCGAAGGGGGCGCCCTCCGACACCCTCAATTCCCCAGACGGCGCGACACCGACAGCACCAGGCCCCCGGCGCTGTAGAACACCAGCGCCGCCGACCCACCGTAACTCAGCAGCGGCAGCGGGATGCCCGTCACCGGCATGATGCCCATGGTCATCCCGACGTTCTCGAAGGCACTGAAGGAGAAGAAGATGAAGATTCCGATGCTGAGCAGTCGACCCATGGTGTCCTTGGCGTGGCGCCCGATGACCCACATGCGCCACGCGATGAAGGCCAGCAACAAGATCACCGACGCCGCGCCCACGAAACCCAACTGCTCGCCGATGGCGGTGAAGATGAAGTCGGTGCGCTGTTCGGGCACGAAGCCGAGCACCGTCTGGAGTCCGTTGAAGGCGCCCGCCCCCCACAGCCCGCCGGCCCCGATCGCGCTCTTCGCGTTGTGCACCTCGTAGAGGAGGGCCGCGATGGCCGGATTGTTGGAGTTCTGGTTGAAGAACGACGTGAATCGCTCGACCTGGTACTTCTTGAGCAGGTCGAGGTAGACGGCGGCGGCGAGCCCGACGCTGCCGAGCACGGTGAGCACCGTCATGAAGCGAGGCGGGATGCCCGCGACCACCATCATTCCCGCGACCACGAGCACGATGATGATCGCCGTGCCCAGGTCGGGCTGGAGCACGATGAGGCCGAGGGGGGCGCCCGCCATGATCAAGAGCCGCACCACGTCGTACATGCGCAGCCCCTCGCTGCGGCGCGCGCAGAACGTGGCCACCGCCAACACGATGAAGAGCACCGTGAACTCGCTGGGTTGGATCTGCACGAAACCGAAGCTGTACCACCGCTGGGCGCCGAGCGCGCTCTTGCCCAGCACGAAGACGCCGGCGAGGGCGAAGAACGAGCCGATGTAGAGGGGGGTGGCCAAGATCTCGAGTCGCCGGTAGTCGATGCGCGCGATGATGGCCATGGCGACGATGCCCAGGCACACGAAGAAGCCCTGGCGCTCGAGGTAGTAGTGGGGGTTGTACCCCGCGTTGGTCAGGGCTACGCGCGTGGCGCTGTAGGACATGAAGGCGCCGAAGAACCCGAGGACGATGAGCGCGATCGCCAGCGGGTAGTCGACGTGAGTCCCCGGGCGGTGTAGTGAGATCGAGCGGGCGTTGAGCGTCTCGGTCACGCGGGGGCCTCGGTCAGCGTCGACAGGAGGTGCGCACCGGGGATGTCGCTGTCCCACCACCAATTCATCTGGCGCGCGACGGTGTAGGCCAGCATGGAGAGACCGTTGCGGGTACGACAGCCCATGGCGGCGTGTTGGGCCAACCAGGGCGACTGGCGCGGCTCGTAGGTGATGTCGACGGCGATGGTCTCGCGCGACACCCCCTGGAGCGCGGCGCCGTGGTGGACGCGCGACGACGAGGGCGTGGTGTTGACGATAAGTTCGACGGGCCGGTAGATCAGGGTGTGGTCCACCACGCCGCGGTGGGCGTTCACCAGCGCGGTCACGGTATCGGCGTTGCGGCCCAGCACGCTGACGGCACTGGCCCCCTCGCGCACCAACGCGTCCACGATGGCCCGCGCGGCCCCACCCGAGCCCAGCACCACGACGTGCGCGCCGCTCACGCCGACGCCGAATTCACCGCGCAACGAGTCGAGGAACCCCGCGCCGTCGGTGGAAGCGCCGAGGAGTCGGTCGTCGCGCCACAGCAGGGAGTTCACCACGCCCAGGGCCGCGGCGCGTTCCTCGAGGTCGTCACAGAGGGCCGCGGCCCTCTCCTTCAGCGGCATCGTCACCGCCAGCGCGTCGAAGCGTTCACCCATCATTCCGCGCAGCTGGTGAGCGTGCTCGAGGTCGACGTCGAGCCTCTCGGACGTGCCCTCGAGGCCCAGGTAGGCCAGACCCGCCACGTGTAACTGGGGGGACAAGGAATGCTCGATGGGCGATCCGACCACGCCGAGGCGCCACGTCCTCATAGGCCCGCCTTCGCCGCGGCGGCTTCGTTCTTCAGTTGCTGGGCGAAGGTGGTGGAGAACGCCATGTGGCCGTCCTTGCTCACCAGCACGAAGTAGAGCCACGGACCGGGCGGGGGGTTCAGCGCCGCGGCGAGGGCCTGGGGCGAGACGACGCCGATGGGCGTGGGCGTGAGGCCCCGGTGGCGGTAGGTGTTGTAGGGCGTGGGGGTGGCCAGCATCGCGCGCGTCACCGTGCCCCCGTCGAGTCCCAGGGCGTAGAGGACCGTCGAGTCCATCTGCAGGGGCATGTTCTGGTGGAGACGGTTGTAGATCACACGGGCGGTCTGGGGCATGTTGAAGGCAAAATACCCCTCCTTCTCCACAATAGAGGCCGCGGTGACCACCTGGTAGGCGTCGAGCCCCTCCACGGAGGTGTTCGGGCTCAGACCAGCCGCCGCGGCCTCGCGCGAGAACGACGCCTGCATGGCGGCCAGCAGTTGGGCGGGGGTCTCGCCCGGCGCGATCAGGTAGAGGCCCGGACCGACGAGGCCGTCGAGGCTGCCGTGCGCGTGGTAGGGACTCGTGGCCGCGGCGTTCGTCGCCGCACTCAGGAACGACGAGGCGAAGGTGTTTCCGACGTGGCGGGCCAGATCGAGCGCGATCTCCTTGAGGGTGAGACCCGGGGTCACGTTGACCTGGGGCACGTTGGGTCCGCCCCCCAGGACCGAACGGATATTGGGGTAGTCCGCCCCCTGGGCCAGTTCGTAGACGCCCGGCAGCACCAGGGGTGCGCCCTCGAGGAAGCTGTCGACGCGAAAGGCGAAGGGGGACGCCAGGACGCCCGCCTGGTGCATTTCCGACGCGATGACGGCCATGGTGTCCCCCGGGTGCACGGTGAACATGACCATCTTCCCGGAGCCGCCCGGCGGAAAGAATTGCAGCGCGAACCACGTGAGCACCACGAGGGCGACGCCCGCGAGTGCGGCCACGACGCGTGCGAGGACCCTACGGCGCACGGCGCGCGTCCACGAAGTGTTGGAGCATCACGACCGCGGCCGCGGAGTCGATGCGCGCTCGGTGGTCCCTCTCGCGCACGCCCGCGGCGCGCAGTCCGCGCTGGGCCGCGGTCGTGGACAGCCGCTCGTCGTGCTGCGTGACCGGCAGGGCGAGGGTCGCGCGCAGCTGGGCGAAGATCTCGTCGGCGAATCGAGTGCTCGCCGTGACGTTGCCGGCGAGGGAGAGGGGGCGCCCCACGACGACCAGCTCCACGCCTTCGTCCTCGCTGAGGCGCGCCACGCGCGCGACGAAGTCGTCACCGAACGCGAGGGCGTCGCGCGGGAACGCCATGGTCTCGGCCGAGTCGGTGAGGGCGACCCCACACCGCGCGGTGCCGGGATCGATCCCGAGAATGCGAACCATGGCGACCTACAGGGCCGACGCCGCGCTGAGGACTTTGTCGATGCCCCCGAGGTCACGTCCGCCGGCCAAGGCCACCCGCGCCGACCCGCCCCCGCCGCCCCCGACCAGCGCGGCGAGGTCACGCACCGTTCGCTGGGCGTCGAGACTGTCGTCGCTGGCGACCGCGATGGCTACTTTGGCGTCGCTGGCGCCGGCCAGCACCACGGCCCGACGTCCGCGGCGCTGCAGGTCCTGGGCCAGGGTGCGCAGTTGCTCGCCCGAGTAGCCGTCGACGCGGGCGACGAGTACGGGTTCGTCACTGCGGCGGTGGAGTTCCTCGGCGAACGTCGAGAGCTGCGCCTGGCGCAGTGCGGCGAGTTCGCGCTCCACCTCGCGCTGACGTTCGAACACCCGCTCCAGCGAGGGAACGACGTCGTCGAGGCTCGTCTTCAGCAACGTGGCCACCGAGGACAGGGTGTTCTCCAGTTCGGCGTTGCGTCGAAACGCCCCCATGGCGCTGACGGCTTCGATCCGTCGCGTGTTGGATCCGATGGAGGATTCCGAGACCACCTGAATCTGGCCGATGTCACCCAGGCGGTCCACGTGGGTGCCGCCACAGAACTCCAGACTGTGCCGACCCGCCCGCACGACGCGTACCTGGTCGCCGTACTTGTCGCCGAAGAACGCGATGGCGCCCATCTTCTGCGCGTCGACCTTGGTGGTCTGGATCGTATCGACCGTCTCATTGGCGACCACGTCGGAGTTGACCAGGGTGAGGATCTCGGAGAGTTCCTCGGGGCGCACGCCCGCCCCGTGCGCGAAGTCGAAGCGCAGCCGGTCGGGTCCGACGTAGGAGCCCTGCTGGCGCACGTGGTCGCCCAGGACCGAGCGCAGGCCCGAGTGCAGGAGGTGCGTCGCGGTGTGGTTACGCCGCGTGGCCTCGCGCCGCAGCGGATCGATGGTCGCCACGGCCACCTGGCCGGGCAGGATCTCTCCCGACACGCGTCCGCGGTGGGCGTAGAGCCCCCCCGCGACGCTCTGCGTGTCGAGGACCTCGAAGCGTCCCGACTCGGTGACGACGGCACCGACGTCGCCCACCTGTCCCCCGGCTTCGGCGTAGAAGGGCGTCGCCTCCAAGAAGAGTTCGCTGGTGCCGTCGCCCCCGGCCAGCAGGGCGAGCACCGTCGTCTCGACACTGTAGTGACCGGCGTCGCGGCCGAGGAACTCGGTGACGCCGTGACGCTCGATGAGTTCGCGGTAGTGCGCGTCGTCGGCCAGGTTCAGGGCCTTGGAGGAGCGCCGCGCCCTCTCGCGTTGCTCGTCCATCGCGCGGTCGAACGCGACGCGGTCCACGTCGAGTCCCGACTCGGCGACGATCTCACTGGTCAGTTCGATCGGGAACCCGTGCGTGTCGTGAAGACGGAAGGCGACGTCCCCGGGGAACACGCGCGCGCCCGAGCGCGTGACGTCGTCGCGGGCCTCTTCCAGCAGGGTCATGCCGGTGCGCAGGGTGCGGGCGAAACCGGCCTCCTCGCGCTCGAGGATCGAGACGATCAGGTCGCGGTCCTGGACCAGGACGGGGTAGGCCTCGCCCAGTTTCTCGATGGTGGCGTCGACCAGGTGGGCGCTGAGCGCCGCGTCGGCGCCGGAGCGCCGCGCCGCCAGGATGGCCCGACGGATGATGCGGCGCAGGACGTAGCCGCGCCCTTCGTTCGAGGGCAGCACGCCGTCGGCGACCAGCATCGTCATGGCGCGACCGTGCTCGGCGATGCGGCGAATCGCCACGTCGGTCTCCTCGTCGCGACCGTAGGGGGCGTTGAGGGCGCGCGCGGCCGTGTCCAGCAGCGGGGTGAAGAGGTCGGTGGCGAAGACCGATTCCACCCCGTTGAGGATGGAGAGAACGCGTTCGAAGCCCGCGCCGGTGTCGATGTTCTGTCGCGGCAGGTCGATCATCGAGCCGCCGGGACCCTTCTCGAATTGCATGAAGACCAGGTTCCAGAACTCGATGAAACGGTCCTCGCCGCCGTGCGCGGGACCTCCGTCGGCGCCGAATCGCTCCCCCTTGTCAAAGAAGATCTCCGAGCAGGGACCGCACGGGCCGGTCTCGCCCATGTCCCAGAAGTTGTCCTCGCCCAGGCGTTGGATGCGTTGGGGGCGCACGCCGATGAGGTCACGCCACAGCTCCTCGGCCTGGTCGTCGGAGTGATGGACGGTCACCCACAGTCGCTCGGGGTCCAGGCCGAAGCCCTCGGTGATGAGGCCCCACGCGTAGCGAATGGCACCCTCCTTGAAGTAGTCCCCGAAGGAGAAGTTCCCCATCATCTCAAAGAAGGTCAGGTGGCGCTGCGTCGTGCCGATGATGTC
>JAKCEC010000056.1 GCA_021841725.1 Actinomycetes bacterium
ACCCGGATGTTCGGCCTTGGCCACTTGGGCCAGCTGCAGGGGGTCGCCCAACAACAGCATGTTACGGGTACCCGCGCACGAGGCCACGGCGTCGGCGAGGGCGAGCTGTCCCGCTTCGTCCACCAGGAGGACGTCGACGGGGGCTTGGCGCATCTCGGCGTGGGCCCACAACCACGCGGTACCGCCGATCAGGTTGAACTCTCCCGAGGTGAGGTCGCGTTTGTCCTTGGAGTACGTGACCCCCTCGAGGGGCGCCGGGGGCACGTCCTCCCAGCGCAATGCGCGCAGGGACTCGCGATCGCCGGCGTCGTCGAACACCTCGAGGGCGGCGCGCATCAGGTTGTCGATGGCGCCGTGGCTCATCGCCAACACGCCCACCCGCAGTCCGCGGCTCACCAAGTAGTGGATGATGTGCGACCCCGAATACGTCTTGCCCGTGCCCGGGGGTCCCTGCACCGCCACGAAGCTCTCATCGAGGTGCTCCACCCACTGATAGATCGAGGCCAATCGATCGTCGAAGACGCCGTCGAGGGGTCCGTGGCCGGGGTTGAATCGCGGTGGGTCGCCCGCCAGCAGCGACAGGGCGAGACGCCCCGGTGCCCCGTGCTGAAGGGGGTCGAGCACCTGACGGGCGAGGTCCTTGAGCGCGCTCGATTTAGCGCCGGGGCGAAAGTACCGGTCCCTCGTCAAAACGGCGGGCGCGCCGACCATCGCCTCTTGCACTTTGCCCCAGCGGATGCTCACCTCACGGCGCTCGTAGTCCACGTCGGCCACCACCCCCTTGCCGTAGGGAACCCCCACCCCCGCGTAGAGGACCTCGTCGCGCGCGCCGAGACCGCGGTCGGTCGCCTGCGGCGGCCAGGCCAGGACCAGTTTGGGTACCCGCTCCCGGCCGACGGGGTCCTCCCTTCGCACCACGCGCAAGTTGGTGAGGTAGTCCACGTTGTCGTAGAGGACGCTGTAGTCCCCGTTGAGGGCGACGTACTTGGGCGTGACGTCCGCGGAGCGCTCGCGTCGCCAGTAGTTCAGCATGTCGCCCAAGAGGTGCTCCACGGTATCGTCGTCGAACTCGTGCAGACGCGCCACGAGTTCGTCGGTGTCGAGTTCGTAGGTCTCGCGTTCGATGACGCTCTCGCGCCAGGGCAGGTCCGCGGGGCGCTGACTCACCAGCCAGTCGCGCAGGGCCCGCGTCGATTTCACGTCGTCTTCGTTGTAGGTGGCGATGTCGTCGAGCAGGCGTTGCTCGCCGCTCGCCATCCACTCTTCGTACTCGACCACCGCGCCCGCGCCCTGATCGATGGCGCCCGAACGTTCGAATTGCACCAGGTGCTCGAGGTGCTTGAGACCGTAGGACTCGGTTCCCACCCGCACGGCGTTCTTGGCCACCGTGAAGAGGTCGACGAACAGGCCCGACTCCACCAGTGACGCGAAGAGGTTCTCGTCGGGCGCGTCGCGGGTGAGACGTTCGATGCTCGAGCGCTCGGTGTGGTTGTAGTGGTACACGTGCATGTGGGGATGGACGTCGCGACGGCGGGCGAAGAACTCGATAAGGCCGCTCATCATCGCCTGTTGCTCATTCAGGTCGTGGGCCCATCGCGCGTCGTAGATCCACGCGCCCGTCGCGTCGCGGTAGTAGAGACCCGCGAGGAACATGAGGTCGTCGCGCGGGGTCCAGAACGGATCGCCCTCGAAGTCGAAGAAGACGTCGCCGTCGTCGGGCGGGGGCATCAATTCAAAACCGTGCCCGTACACCGGGTCCTCGCTCGGTTCGATCAGCTCGTACCGCGGTGGACGATCCGGGTGCTCGCGCGAAGCGACCTGCAGGGCCGCTTGGCGGGTCAGGCGCTCGAGCTTCTCGTCGCGCAGGTCGGCCACGGGGGTGCGCCGCTGCGAGAGTTCGACGACGGTGCGCACGCCGCCCCTCTCGAGGGCCGCGCGATCGGTTTCGCGGGCGTTGGCGACGAAGGCGAGGGAGTCCTCGCGTCGCCACTCATCCTCGCAGTGCCCGTGGAATTCACAGTATTCGCAGGAGTCGCAGGGCTGGGGGCGCGTCGTCGACTCGACGTCGGCGTCGAGTAAGGATGCGAGTTGGCGGCGCAACCGTCGCCAGTAGGGCAAGAACTCGTCGACGACCAGCGCCTGCGTGGTGCCCGAACCCAGCCAGAGGTGCATGTGCCGCGGCCCCACTCCCAGGAGGGACGCCATCGCCTCGGCGTAGAAGCACAGCTGCAGGACGTGACCGGTCTTGGCGTTGGTGCGCGTCAACTTCGCGTCCACGGGTTCGTAGGCCGCGAAACCTTCCGTCGGGTCCTCGCACCTCACGAGGAAGTCGGCGATGCCACGAATCCCCTGGTGCACGAAGGGCATCTGGTAAATCACGTCGTAGCCGAGCGTCGTGGGATCGCCCACGCGCGCCACCCACGCGGTGAACGACTCCCCCGCGTTGCGCCCGGGCACCTCGTAGACGGTCTTACCCAGGGCCTCGTAGTCGTCCCAGCAGTGCGCTTCGTGCTGATTGCCCTTGGTCACCAGTATCTCGGCCAGCGCGCTCAGTGCCGAGGGCGCCACCCGCAGCCGACCGGCGTCGACCGCGTTGTTCAGGGTGAGGTAGTGCGCGCACCCCAGCCAGGCCGTGATCTTGGACGGGGTGAGAAGACGCTCGCTCATGTATTCCTTCGACGTAGCCAACACGACGAGTCTGCCCGAACACTGCGACACCACCCGTCAACCCCGCCACTCTCCGAGAGTCCTCGTTCGCGCCACGGCGCTGACGCGCCGCGCCGACGTGGCGCGGCGGATCGCTCAGAGGCGGGTCCGCAGGGATTCAAGTCGCTCGCGCAGGCGCGACAACTGCTCGGGGCCGGCGAGGGGGCCCGAGGCGCCCGGGGAACGCCGCCGCGCCAGGGCCGCCCCGGGAGCGAACAGGGAGGCGAGATGAGCGAGGCGATCGTCCGCCGCGACCACCTCGGCGAGCCCGCGACCCTCGCGGACCGCGCGACCCACCAACGCGCCCGCCATCTCGTGCGCGTGACGAAACGCGACACCCTCGGCCACCAGGGCCTCGGCGACGTCGATGGCCACCAGCAGGTCGTCCTCGGCGGCGGCGGCCGCCGCCGCGACGTCGAAGGTCATCGACCGGTACGCCCCGTCGAGCGCCGCGAGCACCACGAGGATCTGCGTGACCGAATCGAACAGCGGCTCCTTGTCCTCTTGGAGGTCCCGGTTGTAGGAGAGCGGCAGACCCTTGAGGGTCACCAGCAGTCCGGTGAGGTTACCCACCAGACGCCCGCTCTTTCCGCGCGCCAGTTCCGCGACGTCGGAATTCTTCTTCTGCGGCAGCATGGAAGAACCGGTGGTGAAATCATCGCCCAGCGTCGCGAAGTGGAATTCCGACGTGGTCCACAGGACGAGTTCCTCGCCCATGCGCGACAGGTGCACGCCCAACAGTGCGATGTCGAAGAGCGTCTCGGCCACGAAGTCCCGGTCGGATACCGCGTCCATCGAATTGGCGAAGGGCTCGTCGAATCCGAGCAGTCCCGCCGTCACGGAGGGCTGGATGGGCAGTGAGGTGCCCGCGAGCGCCCCCGCGCCCAGGGGCGACACGTTGAGGCGCCGACGCGCGTCGATCATCCGATCGACGTCACGCGCCAGGCTCCAGGCGTGCGCCTGCAGGTGGTGACTGAGGAGGACGGGCTGGGCGCGCTGCAGGTGCGTGTAGCCCGGCAGATACGCCTCGCCGTAGCGCTGCCCCAACGCCACCAGCGTCTCGGTCAGGGTCAGGGTCTGGCGCGCGATCTCGCTCAGGGCGTCGCGCACGAAGAGGCGCAGCGTGGTCGCCACCTGGTCGTTTCGGCTGCGCGCCGTGTGAATCTTGGCGCCGACGGTGCCCGCCAATTCCGTGGCCCGACGTTCGATCGCCATGTGGATGTCCTCGTCACCCGCGCGCCGTTCGAAGATACCCTGCTCGAACTCGGTCGAGATCTGTTCGAGCGTGGCCACCAGCGTGTCGCACTCGTCACTCGTCAGCAATCCGGCCGCCCGGAGACCGCGCACGTGCGCCACCGATCCCGCGATGTCGTGCGCGTAGAGCACGTGATCGAAGGAGTAGCTCTCCGAGAGTTTCCACAGCGCCTCGTCCATCGACGCCGTGAAACGACCCGACCAGAGCGTCATGACCGCGGTGGGACGGCGTTCTTGGCCCCCTGACGCGCGGCCCAGGTCTTGACCCCGAGCCCGTAGATCTTGACGTACCCCTCGGAGTCCGCGTGTTCGAAGGTGTCCTCGGCGTCGTAGGTGGCCAGACCGTAGTCGTAGAGGGCCTTGGGACTGCGTCGACCCACGATGCGCATCATGCCCGGCGCCTCGAAGCGCAAGCGTACGTCACCGCTCACGTGGGTCTGGGTCTCGGCGATGAAGGCGTCCAACGCCTCCTTGAGCGGCGAGAACCACATGCCGTCGTAGACCAGTTCGGCCCAGCGCGTCTCGAGGCGGGCCTTCTCGTGGTGGACGTCGCGCTCGAGGACCAAGTCCTCGAGGTCGGCGTGCGCCGCGATCAACGCCAGCGCCCCGGGGCACTCGTAGACCTCGCGCGACTTGATGCCCACGCGCCGGTTCTCGACCATGTCGATGCGGCCGTACCCCGTGGCCCCGGCGCGGTCGTTCAGCGCCTTGATGAGGTCGGCCAGGGGCATCTCCACCCCGTCGATGGCGACCGGTACCCCCTTCACGAAGCTCAGCGTCAGTTCCACCGGTGCGTCGGTGCGCACGCGCGTCAGCGTCATTGGTTCCTCGGGGGGCGTCGCCCACGGGTCCTCCATGGCGCCGCACTCGATGGCGCGGCCCCACAGGTTCTCGTCGATGGAGTAGATCTTGTCCTTGGTGGCCTTGATGGGGATGTGCCACTTCTGAGCGAAATCCACCGAGTCCGCGCGGGTCATACCCCAGTTGCGCGCCGGGGCCAGTACCTCGAGGTCGGGCGCCAAGGCGTGCGTCCCCACCTCGAAACGGACCTGGTCGTTGCCCTTGCCGGTGCACCCGTGGGCCACGGCCTGGGCGTTGAACTTACGCGCCTGGTCGACCAAGTGGCGCACGATCACGGGGCGTGACAACGCCGAGACCAGGGGGTACTTGCCCTCGTAGCGGGCGTTCGCCGCGATGGCGTTGGCGCAGAATTCATTGGCCATCTCGTGGCGCGCGTCGACGATGACGCAGTCGATCGCTCCGGCGGCCAGGGCGCGGGCGCGGATGTCGTCGAAACTCTCGGTCGTGTCGGCGTCTTGGCCCACGTCCACCAGAACGCACACCACCTCCACGTGCCACTCCTCCATCATCCACCGCACGGCGACCGACGTGTCGAGTCCTCCGCTGTAAGCCAGAACTACCCGCTTCATTGCTTCTTTCCCTTCTTCGCGCTCGAGACGTCCTCGAGGCCGGCCAGACTACGAAACTCCTTCACCAGCGAGGGGGCGCCGCGCTTCTCGTCGGCGATCACCAAGATGGTGTCGTCCCCGGCGATCGACCCGAGGACGCCGTCGAGGGCGCTGCGGTCGAGGGCGGAGGCGACCACGTGGGCGCACCCCGGCGGGGTGCGGATCACCACGAGGTTGCCCGAGGAATCGACGGAGCCGACCCACTCGCCCATCATGCGCCGCAGGTGGTCCACCGGGGCCGCCGAGACCGTGGGGGCCGACGCGATGACGATGCGTCGCGAGCCGTGCAGGTCGCGCACCTTGATGGTGCCCAAGTCCTGGAGGTCGCGCGTCACCGTCGCCTGCGTGGCGACGATGCCCTCGGATTTGAGGCGCGCCACCAGTTGGGCCGCGGTGGAGATCACCTCGCGCTCCAACAGGTCACTGATGCGGTGTTGACGTTGCGTCTTGGTCATATCTCTTCCTTCATCCAACGTAGGACGCCGCGCATCGCCGTGCGGCGGTGGTACACCTGTCGCCACACCAGGGACGCCGTCGAGTCGAGGACGTCGTCGGTGATCTCGTCGCCGCGGTGCGCGGGCAGACAGTGCATGACGGCGGCACCGGGTCGCGCGCACGCCATCAACTCGTTCGTCACCCGAAAATTCGCGAGGTCGAGCCGGCGCTGAGCGGTCTCCTCCTCAAAGCCCATGGAGACCCAGGCGTCGGTGTACACCGCGTCGACGCCGTCCACGGCGTCCGTCGCCGAGTCGGTCAGGCGCAGGGTGCCGGGCCCCCCCACGACGCCGGGGTCCTCGAGCCCCCCCGGCGTCAACTGATAACCCGACGGCGCGCCGACGGTGACCTCGACCCCGAGGCGCACCAGCGCCACCGCCAACGAGCGCGTGACGTTGGTCGCGTCCCCCACGTAGGCGACGCGCAGTCCCGTCAGCCCGCCGACGTCACCCCCGGCGAAGCGCTCGGCCAACGTCAAGACGTCGGCGACGGCTTGGGTGGGGTGCGCCACGTCGCTCAACAGATTGATGAGGGACATCTGGTCACCGGTGGCGGCGCGTATCCGCGCGAAGACCCCGTGGTGTCGGATGCGCGCGGCGCAGATGTCGAACATCTGGGCCAGGGTGCGCCCGACGTCCTCGGCCGACTCCCGCGAGTCCAGTCCGATCTCCTCGTCGGAGAAGAACGTCGCGACCCCGCCGAGGTCGTTCACCGCGGACGCGCTGGCGGCGCGCGTGCGCAGGCTCGGCCGCTCGAACACCAGGGCCACGCCCTGGCGCGCCAGCGGAGTGTCCTGCACCGGCGCGAGGGCGAGGTGGTAGATCCGCGCGAGATCGGCGTCGGACACTTCGGCAAGGGTGGTGAAATGACGCGTCACGCGACGACCTCCGTGGTAGGTATCTGACCGCGCACGACGTCGCGCACGGCGTGGGGACGCAGGCCGTTGGCGAGGAGCACCCGTCGGGCCCCCGCCTCGAGCGCGTCGAGGGCGGCGGTCATCTTGGGTCGCATGCCCTCGCGCGCGGCGCCCGAGTCGATCAGGTCGCGCACGCGCGCCGCGCTCACGCGGGTCAGGGCGCTGGCGGCGTCGTCGGGGTCGGCCCGGAGTTGATCGACGTCGCTGAGCAGGACCAGCGTTTCCGCCCCCAGGGCGCCGGCGAGCGCGCCGGCCACGATATCGGCGTTGCAGTTGAGCAGGGCTCCGTGCTCGTCGATGACGACCGGGCTGACCACGGGGAGGTACCCGCCGCGCCACTGGGTCTCGAGGAGCTGGCTCGTCACCGACACCACCGCGCCCGCGCGGTCCCAGGGCTCGCCGAGGGAGCGACCGCGAATCATGGCACCGTCGGCGCCGCGCAGTCCCACGCAGGCCAGACCCGCGTGCGACAGGGCGGCGACGAGGGCGGCGTTCACTGACGCGAGGGCCATGGCGACGTACTCCATGGTCGCCGGCGTCGTGACGCGCAGACCTTGGTGGAACTCACTGGGCAGGCCCACGCGCGACAGGAGTTCGGCGATCTGGGGGCCGCCGCCGTGCACCACCGCCACCTCGACACCCTCGCTCACCAGGGCGCGCAGGTCCTCGGCCAACGCCACCAGCAGCGGACTCGACGCGCTCAGGTCGTCGAGGGCGTGCCCGCCCAACTTCAGGACCAGTCGGGTCACGGGGTCACCCCGCTCAGGGGCAATCCCGTGGTCTCGGGCCAGCCGCGCGACACGTTCCAGGCCTGGATCGCCTGACCCGCGGCACCCTTGATCAGATTGTCGAGTGAACTCATGACGAGGAGCCACCCGGTGCGCGCGTCGGCGCGCGCGGAGACGAAGCAGAGATTCGAGCCCACCGGGTCCTTCAAGGTGGGCGGCTCGTCCACCACCACCACGCAGGGGTCCCCGGCGTAGGCGTCGCGCAGCACCGCGAGGGCCTCGTCACTCGTGAGGGGCGCCGCCAGTCGCGCGTACGCCGTGACCAGCATGCCGCGGGCCACGGGGACCAGGTGGGGCGTGAAGAGCAGCTCGGCGTTGATCTCGCGCTCGATCTCAATCGTGTGTCGGTGGCGCAGCAGTCCGTAGGCCTCGGCGTTGGCCGTGAGGCGCGAGAAGTGCAACCGCTCCG
>JAKCEC010000057.1 GCA_021841725.1 Actinomycetes bacterium
TTGCCACGGGAACTCGCGGCGCCTGCGGGCTCGGGGGCGCTCGGGCCAGCTTCGGACGGGGTCCCGTGGGGGGCGCGCGGGAGCCGTCGCGAACAATGTGGGCCAGTCGTTCACGGGAGGACCGCGCTGCGTTGGTCGGCCGCCCTCGGCGGATATCGCCTAAATTAGTGGGCAAACACTAAAGGACGCACGCATGAACCCATCGGGCCAGCAGATTGAGATCACCTTGGGACATCAGGTCGCGGTCATCACGGAGGTGGGAGCGACCCTGCGCCACTACGAACACGACGGCGTCGCGGTGCTCGAGGGATTTGGGGCGGAGGAACTCCCCGACGACTGTCGTAATCAAGTGTGCTTCCCGTGGGTAAACCGAGTGGCCACGGGGGAATGGAGCTTCGCGGGACGAACCGCGCGGGTCGGAGCAGACAACGTTGTCCAGGCAACGATGAATCACGGCCTGGCCCGTTGGCGACCCTTCACGGTCGAAGAGGTGGGGCCGCATCACTGCACCATGTCGCTCGTGTTGCACCCGGTGCCCGACTACCCCTACCTCACGAGGTTCGCCGTCAGCTACGAATTGGGCGCGTGGGGCCTGCGGGTGAGATCGACGGTGGAGAACCTCGACGACGTCGAGGTGCCCTTCTCCCTGGGCTTTCACCCCTACTTCGCGGTGACGACGCCGGGGCTAGAGGGGTCGTGGCTGCAGATTCCGGCCCAGCGCTACGTCGAGGTGGACGAGCGACTGTTGCCCACGGGGGCGACCCCCGCGGTCGAGGCGACACCGCTGGACTTTCGTGAATCCCGAGTGGTCGACGGAAGCGTCCTCGACGTCACGTACACGGATCTGGTGCGTGACGCGTCGGGGATGTTCACGGCGACTCTGCGCGACGCGCACGGTTATGAGGTGCAGGTCAGTCAGGACGAGGCCTACCCCTACTTCCAGGCGTTCAGCGGTGACACCCTGTCGCCGGCGCGCCGGCGCACGGCCCTCGCGCTCGAACCGATGACCGCCCCGGCGAACGCCCTGCGCACGGGGCGCGGTCGGATCGCGCTGGCGCCGGGCGCCACGTGGTCGGGTGTCTGGGGTGCGCGCCGCAGCGCCTGATTCCTCCCTCGCGTCGGGCTCGGCGCCGAGGGGTTACTCGTGCGTCGAGTGGGGGTTGTAGATGAAACCGATGACGGTGCCCTGGGGCGAGATGACCGAGCCGGTGACGATCCCGTCACCCACGTCGGTGGGCGCCTCGTGGATACCGGCCCCCGCCTCAATCGCCTCCTCGAACGCCGCCTGCATGTCGTCGACCCCCCAATAGACCAGGGGGCCGTCCTCGGCGTCACCGTCGGGGAGGAGACCGAGTTCGTAATCGGCGACGTTGAATCCGACGTAGAAGGGCTCGTCGAAATAGGGTGCGACGCCGAGCAACTCACTCCACCAGGCTTTGGCGGCGTCGAGGTCGGGCGACGGGTAGATGACGGTGCGAAGTCCCTGCAGGTTGAGTGCCATGTTCACACCCTAGGAGCACGGCGGCCCGCGACGCGGGCATTCGGGCTCGCACTCGGCGCGGCGGTGGCGCGAGTGCGCGGGCGCACCGGGGGGCGACCCCGCGCGCGGCGGGCACCGCGCGACGGGGTGCCCCGGGGGTCATCGCGCGGTGTAGCCCCCGTCGATCAGGGCTTGGGACCCCGTGATGAAGGACGCGTCCTCCGAGAGGAGGAACGCCACGTACTTGGCCACCTCCTCGGCGGTGCCGAGTCGACCGATGGGGTGCAGCGCAATGAGTCCGTCGTACATCTCCTGGGGCGCGCCGGCCAACAGGGGCGTGTCGATGTAGCCCGGGTGCACTGAGTTGATCCGGATGCCCTGACTGGCGTAGCCCAACGCGGCGGCCCTCGTCATGCCGGTGATGCCGTGCTTGGCGGTCGTGTAGGGCAGCGCCGTGGCTTCGCCCACCAGTCCGAGGATGGAGGAGGTGTTCACAATCGCGCCCCCACCGGCCTTGAGCATCTCGGGAATCTCGTAGAACATCCCGTAGAACACCGAGTGCAAGTTCACGTCCATGAGTTGGTGGTAGCCCTCGATGGTGATGTCGGTGATGAGACCCAGCGGACCACCGATACCGGCGTTGTTGAAGGCGAGGTGCAGGGCACCGAAGTGGCTCACGGCGGCCTGGACCGACGACTGGACGTCGGCGGCGACACCCACGTTGCCCGCCACGGCGACCGCGCGGCCGCCCGCGGCCGCAATCTCGTCGGCCACGGCTTGCGCGGGCTCCACGTGGAGGTCGTTGACCACGACGTTGGCGCCGTGCGCACCCAGCTCCAGGGCCACCGCTTTACCGATGCCCGACGCGCCGCCGGTGACCAGGGCGGTCTTTCCTTCAAATTTTCTCGTCATGAGTGGCTCTCCTTCGTGAGCTCGACCTGCAGTGGCCGCGGCCACGCGACGTGGACCGCGAGGGTTCGACGTAATCGATGACGGACCTCGTCACCCCCGTCGACCGCAATCGAGTCCCGGCGCCGGCGCGAGGCCACGAGTGCACGCGAGATCCCGTGGCGATGCCGCACCCTCGACGGCCTGTCGCGAAGAGTCGAACGCCCTCAATCGTCGGGTCCCAACTGTGGAACCCACTCGAATCCTAGGGTGGCCCTGATGCGAGGTACCCGGGACCATCGTCATAAGAGGCGCGAGGCACGAGACCGGTACGCGACGTCGGTGCGCGCGCGGGGCACCACCGGCCCCGCGCGCATTCTCTAATATCGACCCAGGTGGAATACGAAGGCCGCCCCGGGGTGCCGCCACCGACGCCGGTGAGGCGAGGAGGAATTTCGATGGACAAAGTGGTCGACAACGCGGAGCGAGCCCTGGCCGACGTGCGCGACGGCGCGTCGCTGTGCGTCGGAGGTTTTGGGCTCTGCGGCATACCGACCCTACTCATCAACGCACTCCTGGCCAGCGGTGTTGGTGAACTCGAGACGGTGAGCAACAATTGCGGCGTCGACGGGTGGGGGCTCGGCGTGCTTCTCGCGGCGCATCGCATCCGTCGCACCACCGGCTCCTACGTGGGTGAGAACAAGGAGTTCGAGCGTCAATTCCTCTCGGGGGAACTAGAGGTCGAGCTGGTCCCCCAGGGGACGCTCGCGGAGCGACTGCGTGCCGGGGGCGCGGGTATCCCCGCCTTTTACACGCCCGCGGGGGTCGGTACCCAGGTCGCCGAGGGCGGACTGCCGTTGCGTTACGACGCGAACGGGGGGGTGGCACTGGCCTCGTCCGCCAAGGAGGTCCGCGACTTCGATGGTCGCGCCTACGTCCTCGAACGCGCCATCCGCACCGACTTCGCCCTGGTACACGCGCGTTACGGGGATCGCCACGGCAATCTGATCTACGAAGAGAGTGCCCAGAACTTCAACCCCCTGTGCGCCGGCGCCGGGCGCGTCACCGTGGCCGAGGTCGAGGAGTTGGTGGAACCCGGCGACCTCGACCCGCGCGAGGTGCACACACCCGGCATCTACGTGCAACGCGTCGTGCACGCCCCGGGCGTCGAGAAGCGTATCGAGAAGAGGACGGTGAGCGCATGAGTGGACTGAGCCGCGAGGAGCTCGCCCGACGGGTGGCCCGCGAGTTGCGCGACGGTCAGTACGTGAACCTGGGCATCGGATTGCCCACCCTCGTACCGAACTTCGTGACGCCGGACAAGCACGTCGTCTTGCACGCCGAGAACGGCATTCTCGGCGTGGGTCCCTACCCCGGGGAGGACGACGTCGACCCCGACCTCATCAACGCCGGCAAGGAGACGGTCACCGTGCAGGCGGGGGCGTCGTTCTTCGACTCGGCGGCGTCCTTCGCGATGATCCGCGGCGGACACCTCGACGTCGCGATACTCGGCGCGATGCAGGTCTCGGTACGCGGCGACTTGGCCAACTGGATGATCCCGGGCAAGATGATCAAGGGCATGGGGGGCGCCATGGACCTCGTGCACGGGGCCAAGCGCGTCATCGTGATGATGGAGCACCGTTCCAAGGGCGGGGAGTTCAAGATTGTGAACGAGTGCAGTCTGCCCCTGACGGGACGGCGGTGCGTTCACCGGATCATCACCGACCTCGCGGTCATCGACGTCGAGGACGCCGGGCTGGTCCTGCGCGAGCTGGCCCCGGGCGTGAGTGTCGACGAAGTCCAGTCGAGTAGCGAACCGCCGCTCATCGTCGATCTCGCGTCGTAGGCGCGCCGGCGCGCCGACCTCAGGTGAGCGCGGTGCGCTCGAGAATGTGGTGCGCCTGGGCCACGACGGGCCCGTCGACCATGCGCCCGTCGAGGCGGAAGACGCCGTCGCGGCCCGCGGCGGCCTCGAGGACGCGACGGGCCCAGTCGACTTGCGCCGGGGTCGGGAAATAGGCCGCGCGTACGACGGCAATCTGCGTGGGGTGTACGCACGGCGTCCCCGTGAAACCCATCGCGGCGGCGTCGGTCGCCTCGCGACTCAGTCCCTCGAGGTTGGCGAAGTCCAGGTACGCCGCGTCCAGAGCGATCCGGTGATGGGACCGTGCAGCGATGAGAGTGCGCGCACGCGCGTAGCGCGCGACGTCGCGCAGCGAATCGTCGTCGTGGCGACTCGAGTAGCCGCCCAGGGCGGCCACCACGTCCTCGGACCCCCACATGACGCCCACGGTGTTCTCGCAGGCGGCGATCTCGTCGACCGCGGCGATCCCCTCGGGGGTCTCGCACAGTGCGACCACCGCGAAGTCCGCGAGGGACCGGACCTCGTCGGCACTGGCGGTCTTGGCCAGCATGACCGTGTCGAAAGCACTACGCGATACCGCGTCGACGTCGGCTGCGTGGTCGATCGACCCCACCGGATTGACGCGCACGATGGTGCGTGCGGGGTCGAGGGTGGCCGCCAGGACGTGGCGTCGGGCCGCCTCGCGACGCTCGGACCCGACGCCGTCCTCGAGGTCCACGATGACCACGTCCGCCACCGCCGCGGCCTTGGCGAAACGCTCGGGGCGATCGGCGGGACAGAAGAGATAGGCGGGGCCCGCCCCGCTCGCGACCCTCACGACTGCGCGGGCCGACTGAGTACCAGCATCGCGCGCTGGCAGCGGGCCACGACGACGCCGTCTTGATTGCGCGCGACGTGCTCCACCTCCACGACGCCCTCACCGGGGCGGCTCTGGGAGGGGCGCACCCCGAGGATGCTGGTCTCGGCGTAGAGGGTGTCGCCCACGAAAACGGGCGCCGGGAACGTGACGTCGCGAAAGCCCAGGTTGGCCACCAGCGTGCCCAGTGTTAACTGACCGATCGAGAGCCCCACGAGGGTGGAGAGCGTGAAGAGGGAGTTGACGAGGCGCTGTCCGAAGAACTGTTGCGCCGACCAGGCGGCGTCGAGGTGCAGGGGTTGGGGATTCATGGTGAGGGTTGAGAAGAAGATGTTGTCGGCCTCGCTCACCGTGCGCCCCGGCCGGTGCCGGTAGAGGTCGCCGACGTGGAATTCGTCGAGCCACAGGCCCCGCTGCTCGACGATCCGGCCTTCGTGCGTAGACATCGTCACTCCCCTCTTCACGACGACGGCTCGCGGTCGTCACGGCGTCGGACTCGTCGTCGTCGGTTCAGTGTCGATAGTAGGGGCTCGCGGGGTGGCGCCCGATTCTCGTGCGACGACGCGCGCGGTCGCTGACGCGACGCGGCGAGTATCACTATCCTGACGACAGGACCCGAGATCGGAAGTGGGGAGCGAGTGGATGACCTCGACGATGACGTCACCTGGGAGAGTCGCGTCGACCCGCGCAGCGAGGAGTTCCGAGAGAATTACCGGTTCCAGGAGTCGCTGGTGGGCGAACTGCGAGAGCGGATCGCGTCGGCGGCGCTCGGCGGGTCGGTCCAGAGTCGTGATCGTCACACGCGCCGAGGCAAATTACTGCCGCGCGAACGTGTCGAGGAACTGCTCGACCCCGCGAGCCCTTTTTTAGAGCTCTCCCCCCTGGCGGCGGGGGGACTCTACGAGGACGAGGCGCCCGGGGCCGGCATCATCACCGGCGTGGGTCGGGTGGCCGGGCGTGAAGTCGTCGTGGTGGCCAATGACGCGACGGTCAAGGGCGGTACCTACTACCCCTTGACGGTCAAGAAGCACCTGCGCGCACAAGAGATCGCCCTCGAAAACCGCCTGCCCTGCGTCTACCTGGTCGACTCCGGTGGGGCCTTCCTTCCGCTGCAGGATGAGGTGTTCCCCGACCGCGACCACTTCGGGCGCATCTTCTTTAATCAGGCCCAGATGAGTGCGCGCGCCATCGCTCAAATCGCGGCCGTGATGGGTTCGTGCACCGCCGGCGGCGCCTACGTGCCCGCGATGAGCGACGAGGTCGTCATCGTGCGCGACCAGGGGACGATCTTTTTGGGGGGACCGCCCCTGGTCAAGGCGGCGACCGGGGAAGTGGTCGACGCCGAGGACCTCGGCGGGGGTCTGTTGCACGCGCGCACCAGTGGCGTCGTCGATCACCTGGCCGACGACGACCGCCACGCCCTGCGCATCGTGCGTCGGATCATCGCCACGCTGCCCGCCCCCGTGGCGTCACTCGCCACGCCGCTCGAGGCCGAGGAGCCGCGGCTCAACCCCGACGACATCTACGGCGTCGTCGCGCGCGACGCGCGCACCAGCGCCGACGTGCGCGAGGTGATCGCACGCATCGTGGACGGATCGCGCTTCCAAGAGTTCAAGGAACTCTACGGCCCCACGCTGGTGACGTGTTTCGCGCACATCCACGGACAGCCGGTGGGCATCGTGGCCAATAACGGGGTCCTCTTCTCGGAGTCGGCGCTCAAGGGTGCGCACTTCATCGAGTTGTGCGACCGCCGCCGCATCCCGCTCGTCTTCTTGCAGAACATCACGGGGTTCATGGTGGGGCGCGCCTACGAAGAGGGGGGCATCGCCAAGCACGGGGCCAAAATGGTCAACGCGGTGGCCTGCGCGCGCGTACCCAAGTTGACGGTCGTGATCGGGGGTTCCTTCGGGGCCGGTAACTACTCGATGTGCGGGCGCGCCTACTCTCCGCGCTTCTTGTGGATGTGGCCGGGCGCGCGCATCTCGGTGATGGGCGGGGATCAGGCCGCCGCCGTCCTCGCCACGGTGCGCCGCGACCAACTCGAGGCCCGGGGCGAAGCCTGGAGCGCGTCGCAGGAGGAGGAGTTCCGCGCGCCCATCCGCGAACGCTACGTCGCCCAGGGCAGCGCCTACTATTCGACGGCCCGACTCTGGGACGACGGCGTGATCGACCCGCGCGACACGCGCACGGTCCTCGCCCTGGCGCTGCGCGCGTGCGCGCACGCGCCCCTGGACGACGTGGCCTACGGCGTCTTTCGGATGTAGGGTCGGACGTGTTCGAATCGGTACTGGTCGCTAATCGCGGGGAGATCGCGGTACGGGTGATGGCGACGTTGCGCGCGATGGGCATCCGCTCGGTGGCCGTCTACAGCGACGAGGACGAGGGGGCGCGCCACGTGCGCGAGGCCGACGTCGCGGTCCGTCTCGGGCCCACGCCGGCGTACGAGAGCTATCTCCACATCGAGCGGGTCCTCGAGGCGGTGGCCGTGACCCGCGCGCAGGCGGTGCACCCCGGCTACGGGTTCCTCTCGGAGAACCCCGCCTTCGTGCGCGCGTGCGAGGCGGCGGGGGTGGTCTTCATCGGTCCGAGCGTCGACGCGGTGGAGATGATGGGCGACAAGGTCCGCGCCAAGGCCGCGGTGGCCGCCGCCGGCGTTGCGGTGGTGCCCGGACGCGCCCACGCCGACATGGACGACCGCGACCTGGTGGACGCGGCCGCGCAAATCGGGTTTCCGGTCATTGTCAAACCGTCGGCCGGGGGTGGGGGCAAGGGCATGCGTCTCGTGCGCGCGCCCGACGAATTGGCCGGCGCGATCGCGTCCGCGCGGCGTGAGGCCGCGGCA
>JAKCEC010000058.1 GCA_021841725.1 Actinomycetes bacterium
AGGTACAGCGGCGTCGAGGACGTCTTCGCCGTGCGTGCGCTCGCCCCGCTCACGCGGGCGCCCGTGGCGAACAGCGCCACGGTCAGCGGGAGGACGGCGAGACGACGCAGGGTGGATCCGGTCACGCGTGAACGGACGGGGTGGGATGGGGAGTTGGTCATGCGCCCACGGTACGGAGGGCGAATGTGGTCACCGTGACGCCCGCGTGACTAACGCGCACCGCGCGACTAATGGTTTCGACAAGGGAGGATAATGTTTCGCTAAGACGCCACGACGCGCACCGGAGCGGACGCCCCCCGGGTCCCGGGCGCGCGCGGGCACCCCGGCGCTAGCACTCGGTAGAATTGAGTGCCAACAAGGAGGAAAGATGGCTCGTCGCGCGAGTGCACCCGCAACCGATGATCTCGACGCTCGCAAGGCCACCATCCTCGAGGCGGTGGTGTCGGAGCACATCGACACGAACCAACCCGTGGGGTCCTCCTCGGTCGCCTCCAGCGCCGAGTTGGGCGTCTCGCCGGCGACGGTGCGCTCCGAGATGGTCTCGCTCGAGCGCGAGGGGTACCTGGCCCAACCCCACACCTCGGCCGGACGTATCCCCACCGACAAGGGGTACCGCTACTTCGTCGACCACCTCTCGAGCGGCGTGCTGGGCGCGGCCCAACAACACCAGGTCCGTGACTTCTTCGCCACGGTGCGCGGCGAGGTCGAGGACGTGCTCGAACAGACCTCGACGCTCCTGAGTCAGATGACCAGTTACACCGCGGTGGTGGTGGCCGCGACGCACGCGCACGCCTCCATCTTGTCGGCCCAGCTGGTGAACATCGACGCCCGCCACCAGTTACTCGTGACGGTGTTCTCCGACGGTTCGGTGGTCAAGCATTCCCTCACCCCGCCCTACGACGTCGACTTCGAGACCTGCGCGGAGGCCTCGCGCCAACTCAACGCCCTCCTCATCGGCACCACCCTCGAGACCCTGGTGCAGGTACCCTCGCGCCACGACCACGTGGCGCACCTGGTGCGCGACGCGGTGGCCGCCCTGCACGCCCAGCAACCCGCCACCGACGGTGACCGGGTCTTCATCGGGGGTAGTTCGCGCGTGGCCGATTCCTTCGACGGGGTCGAGACGGTGCGCAAGGTGCTCTCGATCCTCGAGCAGGAACTCCTGGTGGTCACCCTGGTCCAGGACATGCTCGATCGGGGGCTCTCGGTGGCCATCGGCACCGAGAACGGTTTTGAACCGTTGTCCACCTGCGCGGTGGTGGTGGCCCCGGTGACGATCGACGGGGCCCCGGCCGGTGCGGTCGGACTGCTGGGGCCGACGCGGATGAAGTACCAAGAAGCGATGGCGGCCGCCAGCGCGGTCTCCCAACACCTAGCACGCCACTTCGGTGGAGACGAGGAACATGCCCACCACTGATCTCTACGAAATCTTGGAAGTCGAGCGCAACGTCTCGCCCGAGGACTTGAAGAAGGCCTACCGGCGCCTGGCTCGCCAGTTGCACCCCGACGCCAATCCGGGTGACGCCCACTCCGAGGCGCGCTTCAAGGAGGTCTCACAGGCCTACGAGATCCTGTCGGACCCCGAGCGGCGCGCGAACTACGACCGCTTCGGTCAGGACGTGGGTGCGGGGGGCAATCCCTTCGGCGCCGGGTCGGTCCAGGACATCTTCGATATGTTCTTCGGCGGCATGGGCGCGCGCGCCCCCCAGCGCCGCGGCCCCCAGCCCGGACCCGACGCCGAGGTGGGCGTGGAGATCACCCTCGAAGAGGCGGCCTTCGGCGTCACCCGCGAGATCACCGTCACCTTGCCCCAGCGCTGCGCCACGTGCGAGGGCTCGGGGTGCGCCCCGGGCACCTCTCCGACCACCTGTCTGGAGTGCGCCGGACTGGGCGAGGTGCGCCGGGTGCGCAACTCCATCCTGGGTCAGATGATGACGACGACCCCCTGCCCCCGGTGCAACGGGACGGGCTCGCGGATCGAGACGCCCTGCGACACCTGTCACGGCGAGGGGCGCACCAACGCCACCTCGACGCTCAGCATCCAGATACCGGCGGGGGTCGAGGACGGCTCGACGATGCGCCTGGCGGACCGCGGGCCCGCGGGTCTGCGCGGGGGTCCGAACGGGCGCCTCTTCGTGCACCTGAGCGTGGCCAGCGACGAGCGTTTCGAGCGTCACGGCGACGACCTGCATCACGAGGCGCATATCTCCTTCACCCAGGCGGCGCTCGGCGCCCCGATCGAGGTCGCCACCCTGCGCGGGGTGCTCAGCCTCGAGGTCGAGCCCGGCAGCGCGTCGGGCACGGTGCAGCGCATCAAGCACGAGGGGGTCCAGCACTTGCACGGGCGCGGTCGCGGCGACCTCTACGTACACTTGGTCGTCGACGTGCCCCGCGAGCTCGACGACGTGGAGCGCGACCTCCTGCGTCAGTTGGCCGAGCACCGCGGTGAGGTGGTGGCCGAGCACCACGGGGCGGGTCTCTTTCGCAAACGGGCGAAGCGATGACCCAGCAGTGGGCGCGCCGCGTCGCCGCCCTGACCCAACTGCGGGTCACCGACATCACCGCTCCCGTGCTCAGCCGCGACGACGACCACCACCTGCGTCGCGTGCTGCGGGCCCGCGAGGGCGAAGAGCTCGTGCTCGGTGACGGCCGCGGCGCCTGGCGCTTCGCGCGCGTGGGGGTCCACGGCCTCGAGGGGCTCGAGGACGTCTGTCGCGACGAACCCGCACCGACCACGACGCTGTACCTCGCGCCCCTGAAGGGCGAGCGCGGGGAGTGGGCGGTCGCCAAGGCCACCGAGGTCGGGGTGAGCGAGATCGTGCCCCTGGTGAGTGAGCGCCTCGCGCTCAGGTTCCGGGGCGAGGCCCGCGACAAGGTGCTCCAGCGCTGGCGGCGCATCGCCGCCGAGGTGGCCGGACAGTGCCGTCGCAGTTACGACCTGGTCGTCGCCGAGCCGGTGACGCCGCGCGAGGTGCCCGCGCACGTGGCGGTGGCCGACTTCACCGGCAGCGGCGACTGGCGCGGCGTGCGCGCGGTGGCGGTGGGCCCCGAGGGGGGCTGGGGCGCCGACGAGTGGGACCCCGCGCGACGGCGCGTCTCGCTGGGTCCGAGCGTCCTACGAGGGGAAACGGCCGCGGTGGTGGCCGGAGCCCTCGTCACGTTCACGAACGGTTCATGGGGATTTACCGTAGGGGGCGACGAGAATGGGTAATGATGAGAGCAACACATGACTGAGTGCCTCTTCTGCAAAATCGTCGCCGGCGAGATTCCCTCCACGCCAGTGGCGCAGAGCGAGTCCTCGTTGGCGATCCGCGATATCGACCCCCAGGCACCGACGCACGTGTTGGTGATCCCCAAGACTCACGTGACCAGCGCCGACCACGTGACCCTCGAGCACGGGGGCGTCGTGGACGACCTGGTGCTGCTGGCCCAGCGCGTCGCCGATCTCGAGGGGGTGCGCGAGAGCGGGTACCGCCTCGTGATGAACGTGGGCGTCGACGCGCAGATGAGCGTCGCGCACCTGCACCTGCACGTACTGGGTGGACGAAGGATGGAGTGGCCCCCCGGATGACCTTTGATGCCGCGGCCGACGAGGCCCTCATGGCGACCACCTACGTGCCCAATACTCACCTGATGTCGGGGCTGCTCGGTCCGCGCGACGAACACCTACGGGTCATCGAACGGTCCTTTCCGCATTCCAAGATCCGCGTGCAGGGTAATCAGATCTCGGTCGCGGGTCCCGACGCCGCCACCGTGCTGCGACTCTTCGACGAACTGGTCCTGGTGCTCGAGAGCGGCCAGAGCCTCGACCCGGTCAAGATCTCGCGCACCGTCGACATGGTCGCCGACGACCTGCGACCCTCGGAGGTACTGCGCCACGAAGTCGTGCGCGGCGCCAAGGGTAAGCCGATCCGACCCTCCACGGCCGGACAGAAGCGCTACACCGACGCCATCGAGCGCTCGATCATCACCTTCGGCATCGGGCCCGCCGGCACCGGCAAGAGTTACCTCGCGGTGGCCGCGGCGGTCCAGGCGCTGCACCGACGCCAGGTGCACCGCATCGTCTTGACGCGCCCCGCGGTGGAGGCGGGTGAGCACCTGGGTTTCTTGCCCGGCGACCTCATGGCCAAGGTCGACCCCTACCTGCGGCCCCTCTACGACGCGCTCTACGACATGGTGGGTCCCGACGGCGCGCAGCGCCTCATCGCCAACGGCACCATCGAGGTGGCGCCGCTCGCCTTCATGCGCGGTCGCACCCTGAACGACTCCTTCATCATCCTCGACGAAGCCCAGAACACCACGCCCGAGCAGATGAAGATGTTCTTGACGCGCATCGGATTCAACGCCAAGGCGGTCATCACCGGTGACGTCACCCAGATCGACCTCAACGGCAAACCCTCGGGCCTGACCTCCATCGAGAACATCCTCGGACGCATCGAGGACATCTCCTTCGTGCACCTGGGGGCCAAGGACGTCGTGCGTCACCGCATCGTGGCCGACATCGTGGCCGCCTACGACCGCCACACCAACTGATGATCGACATCTACGCCGCCGACGAGCAGACCGAGTTCAGCGTGGACCTCGAACGATGGAGCGAGCTCTGCCGTTCGGCCCTGGTCGAAGAGGGCGTACGCGGCCTCGCCGAGGTGTCCCTGATCTTTACCGGCGAGGCGGCGATGGCCGAGCTCAACGAGCAGTTCATGGGCAAGCACGGTCCCACCGACGTGCTCTCGTTCCCCATTGACGCCGAACCCGACCCCACCGGACGCACCCCCGACGCCGGCGGGACGGGACCGGGCGAACCCCCCAGCGCCGATATCCCCCAGCTGGTCGGGGACATCGTGATCTGCCCGAATGTTGCCGCGCGTCACGCCCTCGAACACGGGTGCTCCTTCGAGGACGAGGTGGCCCTGCTCATCGTGCACGGGGTCCTGCACCTGCGCGGGTGGGACCACGTGATCGACGAGGAGGCCGAGCGGATGGAGGCGCGCGAACGAGAGCTGCTGGCGCGTCACTACCGCTCGAACGCGTCGTGATCGGCGCCGCCTGGACCCGCTCGGACAGCGCCCTGTCGCTCAGCGTCCTGGTGTTGCTCGTGTTCTCGGGCTTCTTCGCCATGGCCGAGACGTCGCTGGTGCGCATGAACAAGAGCCGGGCGCGCTCGCTCAAAGAACAGGACAAGCGCGGCGCGCGCGCCCTGGTGAAGCTGACCGAGGCGCCCGAGCGCTTCCTCAACCCGCTGCTGCTACTGGTGCTCATTTGTCAGCTGGTCTCGGCGACCATGGTGGGCGTGCTGGCGTCCCACCTCTTCGGCGCGGCGGGTCTCCTGATCTCCACCGTCGGCGAGGTGGTCGTCATCTTCGTCATCTTCGAGGCCATCCCCAAGAACTTCGCGGTGCAGCACCCCGACGCCGCGGCGCTGGCGACCGCGCCGGTGGTGGCGGCGTTGTTGAACTTCTGGCCCGTCAAGTGGCTGTCGACCCTGCTCCTCTCGGTCGCCCAGGGGGCGATTCGCGTCTTCTTCGGCGGGGGGGTCGGCGTGGCGCGCATGACCGAGGACGAGGTTCTGGCGATGGCCGACGTCGCCCACGAGGACGAGGCCATCGAACGCGACGAGCGTAACTTCATCCGCAGCGTTATCGAGTTCGGCGACACCATCGTGCGCGAGGTCATGGTGCCGCGCATCGACATGGTCGACGTCTCGGCCGAGGCGACGATCCGCCACGCGCTCGACACCGCCATCGAGACCGGTCGCTCGCGCCTGCCGGTACTGGGCGAGGGGGTGGACGACGTGGTGGGCATCGTCAACCTGCGCCACCTGGCGGGCCTGGTGGCCGTGGGCAAGGGCGACGAGATCGTGCGCGACCACATGGCCGAGGCCTCCTTCGTGCCCGAGACCAAGCGGGTGGCGTCGCTGCTGACCCAGATTCGTCAGGGCACCAGTCACCTCTTCGTGGTGGTCGACGAGTACGGCGGGACCGCGGGTCTCGTCACCTTGGAGGACATCCTCGAAGAGCTGGTGGGCGAGATCACCGACGAATCCGACCTGCCCCAGGAGGACGAGGTGGAGGTGGTCGAGGGCGCCGGGCTGGTCGTGAGCGGCCGCCTCAACATCGACGACGTCAACAACGACTACGACCTGGACCTGCCCAAGGACGGCTGGGACACCGTCGGGGGCCTGGTCCTCGACCTCGCCGGCGGCGTGCCCACCCAGGGCGACGTCCTCGAGGTGGACGACTACACCCTGACCGTCGTGCGCATGGACGGGCGACGGATCGAAGAAGTACTCATCGAGAAACGAGACCTCCAGTGACACGCTCGGGATTCGCCGCCATCATCGGTCGGCCCAACGTCGGGAAATCCACCCTGGTGAACCAGTTAGTGGGCACCAAGGTGACCATCACGTCGGCCAGCCCCAACACCACGCGCAACGCCATCCGCGGTGTCCTGACCGAGGGGGAGGTGCAGGTCGTCTTCGTGGACACCCCCGGCATCCACCGACCCAAGACGGGGCTGGGCAACCGGCTCAACGAGACCGCGCGCGCGTCGGTGGACGGCGTCGACGTCATCATGGCCGTGATCGAAGCGGGCAAGGCCATCGGGCCCGGCGACCGCACGGTGATCGCCACCATGCTGGACAAGTGCCGTCACCGCGACGGTCCCCAGGGCCTGGTGGTGGTGAACAAGATGGACAAGACCGGCCGCGACGCCGTGGCGGCGCAGTTAATGGCGGCGCACGAGGCGGTCACCGCGATCGCCGACGAGAAGGGCGTCGCGCAGGCCGCCACGCGAGTCGAATATTTCCCGGTCTCGGCCAAGACCGGCGCCGGCCGGGAAGAACTGATTCGCTTCGTGCAGGCGCGCATGCCCGAGGGGGAGTACTTGTTCCCCGCGGACGAGGTGTCCGACGTCCCCGAGGCGATGTGGGTGGCGGAGTTGGTGCGCGAGCAACTGGTGCGCAAGACGAAACAGGAGCTGCCGCATTCGATCCACTGTCGCGTCGTGGAGTTCGAGTGGCCCCACATCCTGGTGGAGATACTGGTGGAGCGCGAATCGCAAAAGGGCATGGTGATCGGCAAGGGGGGCCAACTCTTGAAGGACGTCGGGATCGCTGCGCGACGCCAACTCCCCGAGGGGTGCTTCCTGGAGCTGAAGGTGTCGGTCGAACCCGGTTGGCAAAAGCGCGACGACGTGATGGACCGCTTCGGGCTCTAACTAGCCCTCGCGCAGCGCGTCGGCCATCACGGGCGTCCCCTCGGGGGCGATTGCCCGCGCCCCGCGCACCGCGACCAGCGTCGCGACCGCGAGGGCGACCACGGCCGCGACGCCCAGCGCCGCCGCGGGCACTCCGACGTACTTGAGCCCGGAGAGCAGGGCCACCGCGCCGAGGTAGGGCCGCAGCGAACGGGTGAAGGAGCGCGCCGACAGGAGCGACCCCACGGCGACCGCGGGCACCGACCCGACGATGATCGAGGCGGTGAGCGCCAGGTGCACGTGGCCGAACAGGAGGGTGCCCAGCGTCGCGGCCGCCGTCAGGGGCACGGATTGGGCGAGGTCGGTACCGACCAACTGGTCGCTGCGGATGTGGGGATAGATCAACAACAACAGCACGATGATGAGCGAACCCGCGCCCACCGAGGTCAGACCCACCATGAAGCCGCCGACGACGCCGACCCCGATGATGAGGGGTCG
>JAKCEC010000059.1 GCA_021841725.1 Actinomycetes bacterium
CGACATCGTCATCACCGCCACCGGCAACCGCGACATCGTCACGGTCGATCACATCTTGCAGATGAAGCACCAGGCGATCCTGGGCAACATCGGCCACTTCGACAACGAGATCGACATCGCCGGACTGACGAACCTGGCCGGTGCGCGTCGCGAGAACATCAAGCCCCAAGTCGACAAGTGGATCCTGCCCAACGGACGCGCCCTCATCGTGCTCTCCGAAGGTCGCCTCTTGAACCTGGGCAACGCGACGGGTCACCCGAGTTTCGTGTTGAGTAAGTCCTTCACCAACCAGACCATGGCGCAGATGGAACTCTTCGTGAACGCCGCGAACTACGAGAAGAAGGTCTACGTCCTGCCCAAGCACCTCGACGAGAAGGTCGCGCGACTGCACCTCGACGCCCTGGGGGTGAAGCTCACCACGCTCACCAAGCAGCAGGCCGACTACATCGGCGTCGCGGTGGACGGGCCCTTCAAGGCCGACAGTTACCGCTACTAGGCACCGGGGGGACCCGTCCCGCGGGGCTTCGCTAGTCTCGGGACGTGCGCGACGACGCGCGTTCTAGGGGGTGCTCATGAAGTCACACGCGGCCCGGCGCACCGTCCTCGACGCCATCGGCGACACGCCCCTGATCGAGATCGACGGGGTGTGGGCGAAACTCGAATACCTCAATCCGTCGGGCTCGATCAAGGCGCGGATGGCGCGCTACCTCATCGAACGCGCCGAGCGCGAGGGACTGCTGGCCCCCGGTGACACCATCGTCGAGGCCTCGAGTGGCAACACCGGCAACGCCATGAGCATGGTCGCCGCGGTCAAGGGGTACCGGATGATCGTGGTCATGCCCGAGGGGCTCAGCGCCGAACGCGCGGCCATCTCGAGCGCCTTCGGTGCGGAGCTCGTCACCGTCGGCACCTTCCACGTCAACGAGGCGCTGGAGGTCGCGCGCGAACTGGGCCGGCGGCCGGGTCACTTCTGCCCGCGCCAGTTCGAATCCGAATGGAACGTGGAGGAGAACCGCGAGTGGCTGGGCCCCGAGATCTTGCGTCAACTGCCCGACGGCGAGGTGCCCGACGCCTTCGTCATGGGCGTCGGCACGGGGGGCACCCTGATCGGGGTGGGTCAGGCCCTGCGCGAGGCCAACCCCGACGTGCAGATCGTGGGTCTCGAACCCAGCGAATCCTGCACCATCCTGTGCGGGGACACCGGTCTGCACAAGATCGAAGGTATCGCCGACGGCTTCGTCCCCGAGATCTTCCGGCGCCACCGCGACCTGGTGACCCGGGTGCTCGACGTGCACAGCGACGACGCGGTGGCCGAGATGCGGCGCCTGGCGCGCGACTACGGCCTGCTGGTCGGTCCCAGTTCGGGCGCCAACATGGTCGCCGCCCGGCGCCTGCTCGAGGAGGACCCCACGCGTCTGGTGGTCACGGTCATGTGTGACGAGGGCGAGAAGTACCTGAGCGAGTACTTCATCCCCGAGGTGCGGCCCGTGCCGCTCGCGCGCCTGTCCCTCGACGCGCACTAAGCGCCACGCCCTCGCCCGACGTCGTGAGAGACTGTCGAGCGATTCGACCGGAAGGAGAACCGTGGACCTCGTGGCGGGCGTCGACTCCTCCACCCAGTCGTGCAAGGTCGTCGTGCGCGACGCGCGCAGTGGCCGTCTCGTGCGCGAGGGGCGAGCGGCGCACCCCGACGGCACCGAAGTCGACCCCGAGGAATGGTGGCGCGCGCTGAGCACGGCCATCGACGCCGCGGGGGGCTGGGACGACGTCGCCGCCGTCAGCGTCGCGGGGCAACAACACGGGATGGTCTGCCTCGACGAGGACGGTCACGTGGTGCGCCCGGCGCTCCTGTGGAACGACACGCGCTCCGCGGCCAGCGCCGCGGATCTCACGCGAGAACTCGGCGCGACGACCTGGGCCCGGGCGGTGGGTCTCGTGCCGGTCGCCTCCTACACCGTCACCAAGTTACGTTGGCTGGCCGAACACGAGCCCGACCTCGCCGCGCGGGTGGCCGCGGTGTGCCTGCCCCACGATTGGCTGACCTGGCGACTCTCGGGTTCGCGGACGATCACCGATCTCACCACCGACCGTTCCGACGCCTCGGGGACCGGTTACTTCGACCCGCGCACGGACACCTATCGTCGCGACCTCCTCGTGCACGCCTTCGGGCGCGACCTCGTCGTGCCGCGGGTGCTCGGACCGTGCGAGCCCGTCGACGCCACGGCACCCTGGGTCCTCGCGCCGGGGGGTGGCGACAACGCGGCGGCGTACCTGGGGGTGCACGCCGACGACGCCGTGGTGGTGTCGCTGGGCACCTCGGGCACCGTCGCGGTGCGCAGTGGGTCAATGCCGGTGGACCCGACGGGGACCGTGGCGGGTTTCGCGGACCTGACGGGCGCGTTCTTGCCCCTCGTGTGCACCCTCAACGCCGCGCGCGTCCTCGACGCCGTGGCGAACGTGATGGGCACGGACCTCGAGGGACTCAGCGAACTCGCCCGCTCGGCGCCCGCCGGCGCCCGGGGACTCACGCTGGTGCCCTACTTCGAAGGTGAGCGGACCCCTAACCTCCCCCTCGCCACCGGGGCGTTGCACGGCATCACCCTCGCCAACCTCACGCCGGCGAATCTGGCGCGCGCGGCGGTGGAGGGAATGCTGCTCGGGGTGGCGAGTGGCCTCGACGCCCTGAGGGCGTCGGCGTCGGCCCGCCTCGTGCTCGTCGGCGGCGGCGCTCGCTCACGCGCGGTGCGCGAGATCGCGCCCAGCGTCTTCGGGGCCCCGGTCGACGTGCCCCCACCCGGGGAGTACGTGGCCGACGGGGCGGCCCGCCAGGCGGCGTGGGTCCTCGACCCCTCGCCGGCGCCACCGCGCTGGGACCAGGGTCGCGGCGAGGCCCAGCGTTACGACGCCCCCCCGACCCCGGGACTGCGCGAACGCTACCTCGACGGCGCCGCCCACTACCTCGAGCGCGCCGGCGTCACCGACGAGAGCCTCGGTGGACCTAGCGGTACCCCGCGAAGAGGTCGGTGACGTGGCCTGCGACGCCACGCGGGTCGGTGACGCGAACGAACCACTCGGTACCCATTGCGTCGCGGAACTCCTCGGGTGACATCTTCATCCAGAACGAATCACCGATCTGCGAGGCGTGCGCGGCGAGCGCCTCGTACTTGGCGGCGGTAACGGAGCGCACGTCGATGCTCGCGTCGATCCGGTCGTCGGGCGTGCCCATGTGCAGGGGCTCTCCTTCGAGACTCGGGGGACCCTCGGGCTCGCGCACGATCCCGCGCGCCGCGTCGTCCTCGACGCGACGGCGGGCCTCCTCCTCCCAGCGCGCCCGCATTATCTCCATCACCGAATCGGGAATGGCGTTGTAGTACAGCGTGGGACGGTAGTCGATGAGCTCCAGGGCCGCCCGGGTGATGCGATTGGCCTGGATATGGTCGGGGTGGCCGTAGAAACCGATCTCGTTATACGTCATCACCACCTGGGGTCGCTCCTCGCGCAAGAGGGCCGCGAGTCGCGCCGCCGCGACCGCCACCGGGGCGGACCAGAAACTGGCGGGGTCGTCGTTCTGGGGCCACCCCATCATCCCCGAATCGCGGTAACCGAGGCGCACTAAGCGGTCGATGCCGAGAATCTCGACCGCCCGGTCGAGTTCCTTCGCCCTCACCGCGGCCACCAGGTCCGCGTCGTGGTGGTCGGCGTCGGGTTTGGCGCCCTCGGGGTCGTCGCCGCACTCGCCATTGGTGCACGTCACCAGGACGGTACGCACGCCCTGATCGGCCAGCAGGCGATAGAGACCGCCGGTGGACGTCGCCTCGTCGTCGGGGTGCGCGTGCACCGCCAAAAATGTCAAGTCGCTCATCGCAGTCCTCCGAATAAATCTTCGACACAGGCTAGTGACGTCGGGTCGCGACGCCAGCCGAGTCGGTAGTACTCGGTGCCGAAGAGCAGCGCGAACAGCTCGGCGTCCATGTCGACCAGGTCGGCGTTGTCGACCTGGGAGGCGTGCGTGGCGATGGCCGCCTGCTTGCGCGCACTGAAGCGTGCGACGTCCATCACGCAGGTGACCGCTTCGTCGTCGGTGTCGGTCACGGCGTCCTCGATCCACGCCGGCAGCGTCACCGCGCGCGAACGCGCGAGCGACACGAAAGTGGTGAGGACGCGACGGGGTACGACCGGGTAGAAGAGCCGCTGGGCCCGGGTACTGAGCTCGACCGCGCGGCGGGTGACCCGGTGGGCCATCACGTGGTCGGGGTGGCCGTAGAAGCCACTCTCGTCGTAGGTCACCACCACCGCGGCGCCCTCCTGGTCGATCACGTCGGCGACGAGGCGCGCCGTGGTCTCGAGGTCGGCGTTGACGAAGGCGCCGGGGGCCTCGTTCGTGGCCCAGCCCCGCATCCCCGAATCCTCGAAGCCGAGCGTGATCTGACGCTCGACGCCCACCAACGCACCCGCGCGCATCAGTTCCGCGGCGCGCGTGGCGCGCGTGGTCGCCGCGTCGTGGTCCGGGTCGTCGCCCGCGCGACCGCGGTCGTCGAGGCCGAGTTGTCCCGTGGTGCAGGTGACGAGGACGTTGCGCACGCCGCGTTCGCCGTAGTGCGACGTCACCCCCGCGGTGAAGAGGGCTTCGTCATCGGGGTGCGCGTGGACGCACAGCAGCGTCGGTCTGGCCATTGGACGAGATTAGGAGATGGAGATCTGAATCACGCGCACCACCAACAGCGCCCCCGCCGTGAAGAGGTAGATGCTCTGTCCCCGCATCAAGAGGCGCCGCGCGCGCGAACTGGGCAGCGGGGCGAGCAGGGTGAGCCGCGGGGTGCGCCAGTCGCGCCGGTCGATATCGACCACGGGGGGCGGGGCCATCTTGCGCCACCCGATGGGCAGACCGATGATCAGACCCAGCGCGTCCGCGGCGCCGAGCCACTCCAGCAGCGCGATCACGTTGAGCGAGGCGAAGAGCGTCGAGACCATCAGGCCGATGGACAGGACCACCAGGACCGACACGATGACGATGGCGATGGCGTTGAGCCACTTGGGGTTGACCCACGGACCCATGACCGCGCGGTCGTTGCACAGCAGGAGCACGATGATGGTGGTCGAGGGCAACATCAGGCCCGCGATGGCCTGAACCGCCAGGGTGATGAGGCCGAGGGGGGCGTGCGGTATCAGCGTCACGGCGCCCGCCACGGCGAGCAGGGCCGCGAAGCCCCCGTAGAAGCCCTTGGCCTCGGAGAACCGCGCGTTGAGCCCCTGGTGGGTGTTCGAGAGATCGCTGATCGCGTAGGAACTGGCTAGCGTCACGGCCGCCGCGCCGATGACCGAGGCGTTGAGCAACAAGATGGCGAAGAACCCGCCCGCGCCGTGACCGACGTAGCGATTGAGCCCGCGCGCGACCTCCAGGGCCGAGGTGAAGGCGCCGGTCCCACCGTGACCCGCGAGGCCCGCCGCGGTCGACGCCATCAACGCGGCCGCGCCGATGGCCACGATCACCGAGCCGATGATCGTGTCGGCACGCTCGTAGTTGAGCCAGCGCGGCGTGATCTTCTTGTCGACGATGTTGGACTCCTGGAAGAAGAGCTGCCAGGGCGCGACGGTGGTGCCGATGATCGAGATGATGAGCAGGACCGCCGTGGAACTGGCCCCGCCGCGGATGCCCGGGGTCAGCGAGTGGACGATCACCTGGTGCACCCGGGGCTTAACCACCGCCAGCAACGGAATCACGAAGAGGTTAATGGCCACGAAGAGCATCATGAAACGTTCCCAGCGGCGAAAGGACCCCGTGGCGGTGACCGCGAACAAGAGGGTGACGGCGACGGGTACCGAGAGGTAGGGCGACACCCCGAAGTACTCCATCGAGAGTGAGACGCCGATGAACTCGGTGACGATGATGATGAAGTTGAGAAAGAGGATCGAGTAGATCGAGAGATTACCCCAGTAACGTCCGAATCGTTCGCGGATCAATCGGCCGTGGCCCACGCCGGTGACCGCGCCGAGTCGCGCGACCATCTCTTGGATGATGATGAGTACGGGGATGAGCAGTGGCAGGGTCCACAGGAGTGTGTAGCCGTAGTTCTGCCCGGCCTGGGCGTAGGTGGAGACGCCGCCGGCGTCGTTATCGCCGACCATGACGATGAGACCGGGACCGATGATGGCGAGCAGGGTCAAGAGACGCGCGCGCGGACCACGGCGTGCGCCGTGGTCGTGGGAGCCGATGGTCCCGAAGGCCCCGGCGATCTGGTGTTCGCTGGACTGCTCGCTCACGCTCCACCTCCTTTCGTTCTCGCGTGGTCGTGTGCGGCACAACCACGCGAGGCGAAGAGGGCGCTAGAGGCGCAGTTCGTCTCCCCTCGGAGGTTGAGTCATGTCGTGGACAGCTCGCAGGCTGGTACTGGGGGGTTTCAGGCGGGCCCCCTTAGAACAGCGCGACGCGAGGGGGCGGACATCATTCCTCCGCCGCCGACATCCCGAACTCCTTACGCCACCCCTGGGGCAACAACTCCTCGAGGAGGTCGTCGACGGTGATGACGCCGAGCATCACGTTGTGCTCCTCGTCGAGCACCGGTACCACGGTGAGGTTGAAGTCGCTCATCTTGCGCGCCACCCGGTGCAGATCCCAGTGCGGGTGCACGTGGCTCATCTGCGTGCGCGCCACGCTCAACGCCAGTTCGCCGTCGCGAGCCTTGACGAGCGGGCCGAGCGCCGCCGCGCCGACCGTCGTCCCCTGCGCGTCCGTGATGAAGACCGCGTGCAGGGACTCGGCGGGCACGTTCGAGGTACGGATCGCCGCGATCGCCTCCGCCACCGTTGCGCCGTCGCGCACCGAGACGAAGTCGGTGTTCATCAGTCCCCCCGCGGTGTCGGCGTTGTAGGAGAGGAGTTGGCGCACCTTGCCCTGCTGCGGGGCCGGCAGACTCTCGAGAATCGGGAGACGGCGTTCCTGGTCGATCTCGTTGATCAGGTCCGCCGCGTTGTCGGGCTCCATGCGCGTCAGGAGGCGCGCGGCCTCGGTGTCCGAACGCGACTCGAGGAATTCCAACTGGTGCTCGGTGTCGAGCTCCTCGAAGACGTCGGCCTCAAGTTCACGGTCGAGTCCCACCGCTTCGATGATCTCCTCGCCCTCCTCGTGGCTCGCCTGCTCCACCATGTCCGCGATCTGGGCGGGGTGCAACTTGGCCAGTTTGCGGTACGGGATGCGCAGCCGTGCCGAGGGCACGTGCGAGACGAAGGGTTCGATAGAGGCGAAGTCCACGATGGCCTCGGGCTTCAGGCGCCGACCCATCCGCGGACCCAGGACCCGACGAAAGAAGGAACGGCGTCCGGGGTCGACCCCCACCACCTCCCAGCGACCATCGATCGGGGCGATTTCGATCTCGTTGGCGATGATCAGACGACCGCGCACCAGGTTAATCAGATTGCGCGCGAGCAGGTCCTCGGCCAGCAACAGCTCCCCCGGGCGCCGCTCGAAGCGGCGCAGGTCGACGCGCTTGCCCTCGAAGGTCATGCGCCCCTCGGCCAGTCCCCCAATCTTGCGAATGGGCACGAAGAGATTGCGCCCCTCGATACGGATCACCGCGCCGACGACGGGCGGGTGCGGGTCGTCACCCAAGCGTGCGACCAGGTCCTGGACGCGACCGATCCGGTC
>JAKCEC010000060.1 GCA_021841725.1 Actinomycetes bacterium
CGCCCCTCCTCCATCCAGATGGCCGTGGTGACGGGGGGACCGCGCCTCGCCGCCGCCGAGTCCGGCCTCGTGGCCGGATTCACCTCGACCGAGTTCTCCATCGTCTCGGGGGGCCTCGCCTGCATCGCGGGCGTGGCGCTCCTGGCGTGGCGACGGCCGAGTTTCTGGGGCGAGCCGGTCTAACGCGCGCGCAGCGTCACGCGCGTCGGGTGCGCGTTGGTGACCGCGGCGAGCTGACCGCACGCCGCGTCGATCGACCGGCCCCGGGTGTTGCGCACCGTGACGTTGACGCCGAGCTCCTCGAGTCCGAGGCGGAACTCGTGCACGCGCGACGAGCGCGTCCCGCGCACCAGGTAGCCCGGGGTGGGGTTGAGCGGGATCAGGTTGACGTGCGCGCGCAGACCCGCCGCGTAGTCGGCGAGTTCGTGCATCGCCCGGTCCGTGTCGTTCACCCCGTCGATGAGCGCCCACTCGAAGCTCAGCCGGCGCGAGGTGGTGGCCAGCCACCTCTCGCAGGCCGCGTAGAGCCGCTCGAGGGGGTACCGGCGATTGAGCGGGACGAGCTCGTCACGGGTCTCGTTGTTGGCCGCGTGCAAACTCACCGCCAGGGTCAGGGGCAGGCCCTCGTCGGCCAACCGTTCGATCGCCGGGGCGACGCCCACCGTGGACACCGTGAGGTGGCGCGCCGACATCGCGCGGTACTCGTGGAGCCGGCGCACGACCCCGACGGTCACGCGATAGTTGGCCAACGGCTCGCCCATGCCCATGAAGACCACGTTCGAGAGGCGCCGCGGCGCGGCGTAGCGCGCGGCGAACATGACCTGTTCGACGACCTCGCCGACGCTGAGGTGGCGCGTGAAACCCGCCTGGCCCGTGGCGCAGAACGTGCACCCCATCGCGCAGCCCGCCTGGGAGGACACGCACACGGTGACGCGGTCGGCGTAACTCATCAGGACCGTCTCGATGGTCGCCCCGTCGTGCAGGCGAAAGACCCACTTGCGCGTCGCGCCGAGGTCACTGGCCACGTCGTTGGCCACCTCGAGGGCCGACGGGAATTCCTCGGCCAGGCGCCGGCGCAGGCCCGTGGGCACGGTGGTGATGTCGCCCAGGGCGAGCCCCTCGTCCCAGAGGCCCCGCCAGACCTGCTCGGCGCGGTACCGCGGCTCGTCGCCCAGGTGCGCCGCCAGGGCGGCGGGGTCGAGTTCGTAGATCGAGGGCACCGTTCCACGCTAATGGCCGCGGCGCCACCCCCGGGTGCGCCGGGGTCCCCATCTCTGCTTGACTCGGGGGGAGTGTGATCAAAGGAGTGACATGGAACTGAACAACACCTCCGCCCTCGTCACGGGCGGGGCCTCGGGGCTCGGTGAGGCCACGGTGCGCGCCCTGGCCGCGCGCGGCGCGCGCGTGGTGGTCGTGGACCTCAACGCCGAGCGCGGTGAGGCCGTCGCCGCGTCCGTCCAGGGGGTCTTCGCGTCGTGCGACGTGACCGACCCCGCGCAGGTCATCGCCGCCATCGACGCGGCCACGGCGTTGGCCCCGCTGTGGAGCGTCGTCAACTGCGCGGGCATCGCCTGGGCGCAGCGCACCGTCGGCAAGGACGGCGAGTACGCGTCGGCCCACGACCTCGACGTCTACCGCAAGGTCATCGAGGTCAACCTGATCGGCACCTTCAACGTCTGTCGCCTCGCGGCCACCGCCATGAGCCACAACACCCCCGACGACGACGGGGGGCGCGGCGCCCTCGTGAACACCGCGTCGGTGGCCGCCCAGGACGGACAGATCGGCCAGGTCGCCTACTCCTCGTCCAAGGGGGGCATCGTCGGACTCACCCTGCCACTGGCGCGCGACTTGAGCGCCGTGGGCGTGCGCGCGAACTGCATCCTGCCGGGACTGATCGACACCCCCATCTACGGCTTCGCCCCCGAATCCGAGGAGTTCAAGGCCCGCCTGGCCAGTGGCGTCCTCTTCCCCCACCGCTTGGGCCAACCCAGCGAGTTCGCCTCACTCGCCGTCGAACTACTCGCCAACAGCTACATGAACGCCGCGTGCGTGCGCCTCGACGCCGGCGTGCGACTGCCCCCGAAGTGAGTCACGACACGACGTCGCGACGCGCGTAACACCACGCCCCCCTCGCGCCGATGGCGAGGCCCACCGCGCTCAACCACGCCAACCCGCCGAGGTTGAACGGCTGCACCGGCACCGCGCGCAGGTAGTGGAACGGGTCGCTCGCCATGACCAGCGCGGGCCAGTGCAACGTCGGACCGAGGGCCTGCACCACGTACTCGACCAGGATGAAGATCGCGCCCACCGCGAAGGCCACCCGCGCCCAGCGCGCCACCAACCACACCGCGACGCCGGTCATGAAGGGGATGAGACCGAGGGAGCTCCCCATCGCCTCGGCGACCGTGCTCAGCGCCATCGGGGTGCCGCTGACGCGCACCCCCCACCACATCGCCAGGACGGTCGCGAGCGTGGCCACCGTCACCGCGAGGAGACCGCTGGCCACCACGCTCGCCAACCACACGTCGCGCCGGGGTCCCGTGGCGAGCGCCACGTCGAGGCGCCCGCGCGCCTCGTCGCTCGCGGCACTCGCAATCCACGAGGCGATCAGCATCGTGAACGCCACCGACATCAGCACCGCGGCGATGGCGACGAAGCCGACCCCCGACACCATGGCCCCCAGGCCCCAGCGGGTGAGGAGGGCCACGTAGCCCGGGTCGGTGTGCGCCAACGACACCAGGGCGTGGGTCAAGTACCCCAGAATCGCGCCGAAGAGGGCGAGGCCGACCGTCCACCAGCGCCAGACACTCGCGCGCTCTCGCCAGGCGAAGGTCCAGGGCGAACCCAGTTGACGCGCCCGCGGCGGCGCCGAATCGGCGTGCGTCCACAACGCCGCACCGACGTCGCGGCGCCCCTGCAACCACCACAACGCCAGGCACACCACGAGGGGTCCGCCCAGCGCCGGTGCCAACGCGGCGGCGTCGCTGCGTTCGAAAGCCCCCACCTTCTCGACCCAGCCGAAGAACGTGGCGTCGCGCAGCCACAGCGTGGCGGGGCTGGCGTCGGCCACCACGCGCGTGAAGAAGGCCACCACGACGATCACCAGGCTCGCCTGACTCGCCGCGCGTCGCGGCGCGGCGAGTTGGGTCGCCAAGAGACCAACGCTCGTGCCCGACCACGACGCGGCGACGACGCCCAGGGCGAAGTACGTCGAGCCGCCCGGGGCCTGGCCCCCCAGCCACATCGTCAATCCCGACACCGCCCCGAGGACCGCGCCGCTCGCCAGGAGCACCCAGGTCGTCGACGCCAGTACCGCGTCGCGCCCGTAGCGCCCGATGACCATCACGTCCCAGGACCCGTCGTCCTCGTGCGCGCGCGTCAGTCGCGTCGCGGTGAGGGCCGCCCAGAGCGCGACCGCGAGGAGCAAGAACGCGCCCATCTTCCAGACCACGAAGAGGCCGCCGTTGTCGAGGTTGGCGACGCGTCCGTAGAGGGCGGCGACCGCCGGATTCTGCACCAGGGGCTCGAGCCCCGCCATCGCCGCCACGCCGCCACTGGCGACGTAGGAGCGCAGGCCGACCTCGACGACCGCCGCGAGGAGCACCGCCACGACCAGCACGCCGGTGCGTATCTCGCGCGCGGCGGCGGCGCGGACCGTCGTGAGGGGCCGGCTCACGTCGCGGCGGACTCGTCGTAGAAACGCAGGAAGATCTCCTCGAGGGAGGACTCGCGTCCGTGGACCGCGGTGACGCCACTCGCGGCCAGGGCGGCGAAGAACGCGCGCGGCGGCCCCGAGACCGTGACGCGCACCCCGTCGGGCAGCGGTTCCACGTGGATCACGCCCTCGACCGCGCGCAGGTCACCGACGTCGCCGGTGACGTCGAATTCCACGCCGACGCGCGAGCGCAGTTCGGCCACGTCGGCGACGGTGAAGAGTTGGCCCGAGCGGATCATGGCGACGCGGCTACAGAGGTGTTCGACCTCGCTGAGCATGTGCGAACTCAGGAGGACCGCCTGCCCACGGGCGCGCGCCTCGACCACGCACTCGCGGAACACGCGCTCCATCAACGGATCCAGTCCCGACGTGGGCTCGTCGAGCAGGAGGACCTCGGCGCGCGTCGAGAACGCCGCGATCAGGGCCACCTTCTGGCGGTTGCCCTTGGAGTACGCGCGCATCCGCTTGCGCGTGTCGAGTTCGAACCGGTCGACCAATTCTCGGGTGTAGGCCGCGTCACCGCTGCCGTGCAGCGACGCCAGTAGCGTGAGGGTGTCGGCGCCGGTCAGTTGCGGCCACAGCGCGACGTCGCCCGGCACGTAGGCCACCCGGGCGCGGGCGCTCGGTGAGCCCGCGGGGTGTCCGAGCACCCGCACCGACCCCGAGGTCGGGCGCAACAGACCCAGGGCCAGGCGCAGCGTGGTCGACTTGCCCGCCCCGTTGGGTCCGAGGAACCCCAGTACCTCCCCGGGGGCGAGGGTCAAGGTCACGTGGTCCACCGCGCGGGTGGTGCCGTACTCCTTGACGAGGTCGTCGATGTCCAGGGCGAGCGTCGTCACGTATGGAAGTTACCGTGCGACCCGTCCGGTACGGGTCGCGGCCGCCCTCAGGGCAGCGCGATGTCGTCGAGCAACGGCGCGCGCGCGTCGACGTCGTCGACGTCGGAGTCCTTGATCGGGTGCACCAGCGTCCAGTGCCGGCCCACGGGACAGTACTGGAAGCGGTACCACCCGAGGCGTAGCGACGTGACCGAGACGCCCGGCACCCAAATGGTGCGAAAGACGTGTCCGTCGCGACAGCGCACCCGGGTGCGCCCGCCGAGACCCGAGTAGCCCCGACGGCGCGCGAGCACCGTGGCGACCACGTAGAAGACGACGACGCCGAGGGCGACGCACCGGCGCGTCCGGGAACGATTTTTCATGCTGCCTCCTGTCATCGCGCCGCGACACTGGCCCCTCGCCGCGGCGAAGAGGGCGTGAGACCCACGGTAGTGACCCGCGGCGGGTTCGGGCGCGGGTGACCCCGGGTCCGAGGTCACCCGCGGCGCGCACTCATGACCTTGTCCCCTACGCGGCGCGCGGCGCTTCCAGCATGCTGGAAGCGGTCGGCCCACGTCCGACGCGAATGGAGCGGGGTTCATGGAATTCGTACGCTGGTTCGACTCGATCCGACTCAACGACGCCGACCTCGTCGGCGGCAAGGGCGCCAACCTCGGTGAACTCACGTTCGCGCAACTGCCCGTCCCCCCGGGTTTCGTGGTCACCTCCGAGGCGTACCGTTACGCCATTGACCGGGCGGGGATCTCGGCGGCGTTAGCCAACATCCTCCTCCACGTCGACCCGCGCACCACCGCCGACCTCACGCGCGCCGCGCGCGAAGCACAGGACCTGGTGCGCGCCGTCCCCCTGCCCGAGGATCTCGCCGCGGCCATCCTCGACGCCTACCACCGCCTGGGCGAGCGGGTGCGCGTCGCGGTGCGCTCCTCGGGCATCGGCGAGGACGCGGGCGACAGCTCCTTCGCCGGCATGAACGTGACCTTCACCAACGTGCTGGGTGACGACGAGGTGCTCTCGCGGGTGCGGGGGTGCTGGGCGTCGCTCTACGGGGCGCGCGTCATGTCCTACCGGGTCACCCGGGCGCTCCACGACGTCCCCGCGATGGGCGTGGTCGTCATGGAGATGATCGCGTCGGAGCGCTCGGGCGTGATGTTCACGGCCGATCCCTCGACCGACGACACCGACAAGGTCGTCATCGAAGCCGCCTTCGGACAGGGTGAGGTGGTGGTGAGCGGCGAGGTGGAGCCCGACACCTACATCCTCGCCAAGTCGGGGCCCACCCTGGTGCACGTGCGCGTGGGCACCCAAGACTTCAAGCTGGTCCGCGGACCCGACGGCAACGACCTGCGCGTCGACCTCGACGTCGACGAGGCCAGTCGCCGCGTCCTGAGTGACGACGAAGCCGTCGAACTCGCTCGACTGGGCCTCGCGGTCGAGGCGCACTACGGTACGCCCCAGGACACCGAGTGGGCCCTCGCCGAGGGCCGCCAGTACCTGGTGCAGTCGCGTCCGATCACCACCCTCGACGCACGGGGCTCGGCCACCACCGCGACGCCACCCGCGGGTACGCGCGTGCTGGTGCAGGGTCTCGCGGCGTCGTCGGGGCGCGCGTCGGGGGCGGTGCGGATCCTGGAGTCGGCCGACCAGGGCGACCAACTCCTCGACGGCGAGGTCCTGGTCGCCCGGATGACGAGTCCGGACTGGGTGCCCACCATGCGTCGCGCCCGCGCCCTGGTCACCGACGGCGGGGGCATCACCTGTCACGCCGCCATCGTCTCGCGCGAACTCGGCGTACCCTGCGTCGTGGGGGCGCGCAACGCGACGACGGTGCTGCGCGACGGGGAGGTCGTCACGGTCGACGGGGCCGAGGGGGTGGTCTACGAAGGCGTAGCGCCGACGGTCGAGCCGACGTCCGCGATCCGGACCCCCCTCGCCGACGCCGCGGGTCGCGCGAACGCGCCGGCGGCGCCCCTGGCCACGCGACTCTACGTGAACCTGGCCTTCGCCGAACACGCCGAGGAGGTGGCCGCGCTCGACGTCGACGGCGTGGGTCTACTGCGCGCCGAATTCATGGTGACCGACGCCCTGGCCGGGGTACACCCAAAATTGCTGATCGAACGGGGTGAACAGCGGCGTTTCGTCGAGTCGATGTCCGCGTCGCTGCTACGCATCACCCGCGCCTTCGGCACGCGACCCGTCGTCTACCGCAGCATCGACTTCCGCTCGAACGAGTTCTCGAAGCTCGAGGGCGGCGACCGCTTCGAGCCCGTCGAGGAGAATCCGATGATCGGCTACCGCGGGTGTTACCGCTACGTCCGCGACCCCGAGGTCTTTCGCCTCGAACTCGAGGTCCTCGCGCGGGTCTACGAGCAGACCCCCACCCTCACCCTCATGATCCCCTTCGTGCGCACCCGCTGGGAGTTGGCGGCCTGCCTCGACCTGGTGGCGGACAGCCCCCTGGCGGGCGCGGTGCCGATCTGGGTGATGGCCGAGGTCCCGTCGGTGGCCTACCGCATCCCCGACTACGCCGACCTGGGGATCACCGGGGTGTCCATCGGCAGCAACGACCTGACCCAATTGATGCTCGGCGTCGATCGTGACTCGCAGAAGTGCGCCGATTTGTTCGACGAGGCCGACGAGGCCGTCCTCGACACCATCGAGCGCATCATCGAGCGCTGCCGCGCGGCGGGTATCACCTCGTCGTTGTGCGGTCAGGCGCCCTCCAATCACCCCGAGTTCGCCGAACGGCTCGTGCGCATGGGCATCACGTCGGTGTCGGTCAACCCCGACGCGATCGACACCGCGCGCGCGGCGATCTCGCGCGCCGAGTGGCGACTCCTCCTCGAGGCCGCCGACCCCGAGCACCGCGTGACCGCACCGCCGCGCCCCGGCGTGCGCGCCGGCCACGGGCGCTGAGGGTTCTAGGGCGCGAGGGCGTCGAGTTCGGCGACGTCCTCGTCCGAGAGCGTGAGGGTGGCGCAGGCGAGGTTCTCGCGCAGGTGCTGCACCGAG
>JAKCEC010000061.1 GCA_021841725.1 Actinomycetes bacterium
CCTCGTGCACCGCGCCGACGGGGACCTCGCGCCGGTGGGCCCCACCCCCCTGGTGCTCTACGGGTACGGGAGTTACGAGATCTCCATCGACCCCACCTTCTCGTCCCTGCGCCTGTCGCTGCTCGACCGCGGCGTCATCTTCGCCATCGCCCACGTGCGCGGCGGCGGCGAGATGGGGCGCTCCTGGTACGACATGGGCAAGCTCGCTCAGAAGCCCACCACGTTCTCGGACTTCGTGACGGTGGCGCAGCACCTCGTCGACCACGGCTGGACGACGCCGGCGCAGCTCTGCGCGCGCGGTGGCTCGGCCGGCGGTCTGCTCATCGGCGCCGCGATCAACCTCGCCCCCCACCTCTTTCGCTGCGTCGTCGCCGAAGTGCCCTTCGTCGACGCCCTCACCACGATGCTCGACGACTCCCTGCCCCTGACCGTCGGCGAATGGGAGGAGTGGGGTAATCCCGACGCCAGTCCCGAGGCGTATCGCACCATGAAGTCGTACTCGCCCTACGACAACGTACGCAGCCACAACCCGGACGCGACGCCGCGGGTGTACCCGCACGTGTTCGCCGCCGGCGGACTCAACGACTCGCGCGTGGGTTACTGGGAGCCCGCCAAGTGGGTGCTGAAGTTGCGCGACGCCAATGAGTCCAACGTGGCCTACCTCAAGACCGAATTAGGGGCCGGCCACGGCGGACCCTCGGGCCGCTACGACGCGTGGCGCGACGAGGCGCAGATCCTGGCCTTCATCCTGCACGAACTCGCCGTCGAGCCCTAGAGGAGTCGAACCACGGGCGGTGGCGCCCACCCCGCGGGGTGCGACGCGCTCGGGGGTGAGTGGTGCAGGAACGCGAACGCGGCCGCGGCGACCACGAGGGCGGCCAGGACGAGCGCCCACGCCCATCGGCGACGTCGACGCAGGTGCGGGTACGCCACGTGACGCATCGAGCGTTCCAGGGCCCACCGCTCATCGTGGCGCAGGTGCGGGGGTGAGAGCGAGTCGCTCGCCACGACGGGGGCGTCGCCGAAGACGAATTCCTTGTTCGGGTCGAGTCGCGGCAATTGTACGGGTGCGGGCGGGGCCGGCTCCTTCCCGTCGATCAGGCGAAAGCCCCGTGACGGCTGGTACGGCGAGGGCGGAAGGGTCGGACGAAAATCTGACCGCGAGGTGGTCTTCTTCGAGGATGCCCCCCGGCGGCCGCTCAGGCGTCCGCGCAGGAAGAAGGCAACGATCAACACCAGCAGTACGAGGCCCCCGGCGATCTGAATCACTACCACGAGGTCTCCCCGGCGTGCACGGCGCTCCTCCCCCTCGACAGAGTCAGCGTAGTCAGTGCCGCCCGCTCACGCGAGTTCCGCGAACCCGCCGCGGAAATAGATGAGCGGACGTCCGCTGTGCGCGCGCGCGTAGGTCACCTCGACGACGGCGACGTCGTGGTCGCCGTGCGAGCTCACGACCATCAGGGTGCCTTCGAGGTGGGCAATCGCTCCCTCCAACAGGGGGGCACCGGCGGGACCCTTCTCCCAGGGTGTGCCGTCGAACTTATCGAGCCCCGAGGTCGCGAAGCGTCGGGCGATCGCCTCCTGATCCGCGCCCAGGACACTCACGCCCACCACGTCGTGCGCGCGCACGCGCGCCCAGGAGTGGCCCGCGGAACTCGCGGCGAAGGTGACGAGGGTTGGTTCGAGGGACAGGGAGCCAAAACTCTGGCACGTGAACCCCACCGGCCCATCCCCGTTCATCGCGGCGACCACCACGATGCCCGTCGCGTAATGACCCAGCACCTCTTTGTAACTCGCCACGTCGACCGGTGCCACGCGCAAACCCTACCCGGCGACCTCGCCCCCCGCACCGAGGACCCAGCGCGAGCGTCGACGACTCACCAAACCCTCACGGGCCAACTGCCCCAGGAGTCGATCGAGGCGCTCGCCCTGCACGTCGCCCAAGGTCACCGCGAGTTCACGTCGGGTGAGGGCTCGCTCGTGCACGGCGTGCAGGAGGCGTCCTCGGATCTGGCGGTCGGACCCCGCGAAGGGGGCTTGCGGGCGCGAGACCGCGGCCGACCGCGGGGCGGGGTCGTCGCCGCCCTCGCGCGCGAAACGACACGCACGGCGCAGGGGACACGCCTCACAGCGCGGCGTACGGGTGCAGTACCGAGCCCCGAGGTCCAGCATCGCCTGATTGAACGCCGCCGCCCCCGTGCGCGGCAGCAGCTGCGTCGCCAGGGTCTGCGCCTCGCGCGCCCGCAACGCTCGATTGGCGAGGGCGCGTGACAACACCCGACCGACGTTGGTGTCGAGGACCGCCACGGGCACGTCGAAGGCGAAGGACGCGACGGCGTGCGCGGTGTAGGGACCGACGCCGGGCAGACTGCGCAGTCCCTCGACCGACGTGGGAACCGACGCGTCGAAACGTTCGACCATGATCTTCGCCGCGTCGTGCAGCGCCTTGGCGCGCCGGGGATAGCCCAGTCCGCGCCAGAGGCCCAGGACCTCGGCCAGGGGGGCGCTAGCGCACGCCGCGGGCGTGGGAAACGCGTCGAGAAATCGACGCCACGGTTCCCTCACGCGCCCGGTCGAGGTCTGTTGGAGCATGACCTCGGACACGAAAACGGCCCAGGGGTCACCGCAGCCGACCCAGGGCAGGTCACGCCGCAGCTCGGGCCCCGCACGTCGCAGAGCGCGTCGAAAGGGGGCCAGCGCGAACGGCGCGCCGGCCACGGTTTCGGCCGGGACCATCGCCGCCGGTCTCTCTCTAGATAATGGCGGGAAGTGGTCGCGTCGAGAAGGACGCGGTGCTGCCGTCGAGGGATTCACCGTCGATGACGAGACGCCAGGTGAACCGTGAATTGGGATTCAGCGGGATGGGCCCGAGGTTCACCGCGATGGGCACGTCGACGGGCGTGCCCACGGGCACACCCTCGGGCGCACTCGCCGAGAAGTCTCCCCGGATCTCGATGGTCTGAGGACCCTGCGGTGAGTCGAACTGGACCAATTGACCGTCCGCGTCCTCTAAGAACAATTCCCAGTGGTGCACGCGGTCGAACTCGTGGGTGTCCACCTCCACCTTGATCGCCACCGCCGACGGCGAGGGTTCCGGCCCGCTCAGCGACCAGCCACCGCCGAGGATGTAGAGCTTCCCGTCGGCGACCTGGGCGGAATCAGCGAGCAACATGGTGACGTTCATGGCCCCAGCCTAGACAATGGCGACGAGGGGATTTTGCGGCGCTGATCGACCCGCCGCGACATAATTTTCAGCCGCTTGACCTGGGTCTTTATTGGGAATTTACTCTCCGTCGGGACGCGGGGAGTTCTCGAGACGGTAGCCTGGCACCCATGACTCACGTCGAGCGTCTCGGACGCCTCTCGACGCTTCGACTCGCGAGCAGACTGCAAAAGTCTCGGTGGATCCTCACCTCGCTCACCGCAGTCGTCGTGTCCGCTAGCGCGTTAACCGTCCTGTCGAACCCCGCGGGTGCCTCGACCATCGCCCAGGAGAAGCAGCGGGCCGCTGACCTGTACAACCAGATCCAGCGCGTGTCGGCGCAGGTGCAGTACCTGGGTCAGAAGTACGACCTCGCGCACCTCAAGTACGCCCAGATCGTCAATACGATCACTAACACCAAGGCCATCGTGGCGGGGATCCAGGGCCAGGTGGCCTCGGACAACGCGCGCCTCACCTCCGACGCGATCTTCGCCTACGTCACCAACGGATCGGCCGCCACCGACAACCCCCTCTTCAACACCAACGCCGCGAACGTCGGCGCCACCGACGTGTACAACCAACTCGCCACCGGCAACATCGGTTCGGTGATCGCGAGCCTCAAGACCAACCGCGTCCAATTGACTCAGGAGCGCGGACTCCTGAACTCCGAAATGGCGCAAGCGTCAGCCGTCGCCAACGCCGCCAAGGCCAACTACCAGCAGTACCTGACCTTGCAGGCCAACATCGAGCAGGCCCGCTCCCAAGTCGAAGGGCAAATCTCCTCCTACTACAACGCCATTCAGGCCGCGGCCGCGGCCGCGTCGGTGCACGCGGTCACCGTGGCCATCGCCACCCCCCAGCCCAGTTCCGGGGCGGCCCCCCCGCCCGACCCGCTGGGATCGGCGGCGGTCGCCGCCGCCGAGTCCTACCTCGGCGTCTGGTACCAGTGGGGCGGGGCGTCGCGTAGCGGGGTCGACTGCTCGGGTCTGGTGATGCTGGCCTACGAGGCGGTCGGCGTATCGCTCCCGCACTACTCGGGCGCCCAGTTCGCCGACACCGTGCGCGTGCCGCTCTGGGACATCCAACCGGGCGACCTCTTGTTCTACGGGTACGGTGGTGACGAACACGTGGCGATGTACGTGGGTGGGGGCAACATGATTGAGGCGCCCTCGACGGGGTACCAGGTCCACATCACCCCGGTTCGCCTCGGGTGGGGATTCGCGGGGATCGGTCGCGTCAGCGCCTAGCGATGTCGGGCGTACCCACCTCCCTCCATCTGGGTCCCTTCAGTTTTCATCTCTACGGCCTAGGCCTCGGCATCGCCGCCTACGTGGCGTACCTGTACGCCGAGCGTCGCCTTCGCCGTCGCGGCATCGACGTCGCCCCCTTCGCGCGGTACACCGCGGCGCTCATCGTGGCCGGACTGCTCGGCGCCCGACTCGCCAACATCGCCACCAACTGGAGCTACTACTCGGGTCACCCCGGCCGCTGGATTGCCGTGTGGCAGGGGGGGCTCGCCAGCTTCGGGGGCATCGCCTTCGCGCTGCCGGTGGGCATCGCGGGACAACGTCACTGGTGGCCCGACACCCGACTCACCGCCTTTACCGACGCCCTGATCCCGGCGCTCATCGCGGGCTGGGCCCTCGGGCGCGTGCTGGGTCCCCAGTTCATGGTCAACGGTGGCGGCCACCAGACCACGTCGTGGATCGGGATGCACTACTCGGGTCAAATCGGTAAGCGCGTGCCCGTCCCCCTCATCCAGGGCGCCGAGGACGGCGCCCTCTGGCTAGTGCTCGTGCGCCTCGAGGCGCGCTGGCGCACGCGCGCGATCGGGACGATCAGCGCCGTCGCCATGATCGTCTGGGGTCTCGTGCGCGCCGCCGACGAACACTGGCTCCTCGGTCAACAATCACATTCGGGCTCGGTCGGCGTTCAATTGGCCGGTCTCGCACTCGCGATCACGGGAGCGATCACGTGGTGGCGGGTCTCTCGAGCAACGCGCGCCGACCACGGGGTCGGCGCACCGTCGACCCCGCGCGCGTGAGTGCCATTCGCGCCGGTCTCACGGTGCGGCGCGACTCGCACGTTCACCCGGGACCCCCGCGCGGGTGGAGGGATTCGCCACGGGCGAGCATGTCGACGTACTCGGCCAACTTGCGTTCGCGCGTCGCCGCGCGCTTCACGGCGTTGAGTCGGAAGACGACGGCGTAGCGGTTCGCTGCGTCTAACTGGTCGAACGTCACCGCGGCGGCGTGATTGGTGGCGAGCGCCTGCGCCAGATCGGGCGGGATTTGCAGGTCGGCCTGGCCGCGGTACGCCGTCTGCCACCGTCCTCGCGCCTGGGCGGCGTCGACGGCCGCGATACCCGCCGGCCGCATCCGTCCGCTCTCGCTTAGGCGCGCGACGTGCTCGACGTTCCGAGCGGACCAGAGACTGTCGGGTCGACGCCGCGTGAAACGCTGGCGATAGCTGTGGTCGTCACGTCGGGCGATCTGCCCATCGATCCAACCGAAGCACAACGCCTCGTCCAACGCTTGCGCGTAGGTCAAGGTCGTCGTCTGACCGCCCTTCTTGTGCAGCACCAGCCAGACGCCCGGGTGGTCGCCGTGGTGAACGTCAAGCCAGGCGCGCCACGCCTCGACGTCGACCACCAGCAACTCGGCGAGATCGCTCACGGCGCAACCCTACCGCGGGGCTGTCGCGTCGACGCTGGTCGAGATGGTGGCGTCGCGGTGGGTCGAGGGTCCCCGGGCGCGGTTGGGCGAGATCACCCGCGCGTCACGGCCACGAGGTAGACACGAAGGGTGCAGCGGATCAGAATCGTCGTGGCGGGTGCGTTGCTCCTCCTCACGGTGGTGCCCGCGAGCGCGGCGGCGCACGGGGAGCGCGCTAGTTCGGTCGTCGACGACGTCTACGTGGAGCCGGCCAGCGGCGTCGGATTCCTGAGTGCCGCCATCGCCAGCGCCCGACGCGACCTCGACCTCTCAATGTACGAATTGCGAGACCCGGCGCTCGAGGGCGACCTCGTACGCGCGGCCCACCGCGGGGTACGGGTGCGGGTCCTGTTAAACGCCGCCTACTACGGTGAGCGCGAGAATTCTGACGCCGCGCGCGTGTTGAGTGGCGGCGGGGTCCACGTGACGTGGGCCCCGCGCGGTCAGATCTTCCACGCGAAGTACCTGGTCGTCGACAATCGACGCGTCTACCTGGGTACCGGCAATCTGGTCGAGTACTACTACTCGTCGACGCGAGATTTTTGGGTCCTCGACCAGAACGCGGGTGACGTCGCGGCGGTGGAGCGGACGTTCAGTGGTGACGTTCACGCGCAGTCCCTCGCCACGGTGACCCACGGTGGCCTCGTCTGGAGTCCGGGCGCGACCGGCGCACTCCTCTCAATCATCGACGGAGCGCGCCGCACGTTACTGGTGGAGAACGAGGAGATGCGCGATGCGACCATCGAGGACGCACTGGCCGCGGACGCTCGGCGGGGCGTTCGCGTCGACGTCGTGATGGTGAAGTCGGGCCGGTACCTGAGTGAGTTACGCGACCTCGCGCGCCACGGCGTGCGCGTGTGGCTCGTGCCCTCGTCGCCGATCTATCTTCACGCCAAGGTCATCTGCGCAGACTGCTCGAGCACGGACGCCACACTCTTCGTCGGTAGCCAAAACTTCTCCTATTCGTCCCTCGACGACAACCGCGAACTCGGCGTGATCACCCACTCCGGCGTCGCCGTTACCACGGTCACGCGCGCGATCGCGTCCGACATCAGCGCCGCTACGCGCCTCACCCCCTAGAGCAGGGCGTTCCATTCCTGATCACTCAACGCGCCCACCCGGTTGACCTCGGCGTCGGGACCCACCACGCTGCGCGCCACGTCGATATAGGAGACGTGGTCGAGACCGAGGCGTCGCCACGGTGAGAAGAGACTGCGCGTCGGCGAGGCGTGAGTGTAGATGCCGCGCACCAGCAGACCCTCCGGCGATGCCGCCACCACGAGGGCGGGGCGAATCTTGGACTGCTGTTCCTCAATGGTCGGATCGACGGCGTCGAAGGCCACCTCGGTCGTCACGACCCACCCCGCCCACGGGTGGGTGGGGTCGAAGACGGCGGCCTCCGAGGGTGTGAGAATCGCGGGGCGACGCGTCACCTCGGGGGGCGCAACGTCCGCCGCGTTCCCTGGCGTGGCGCGCACGATCTCGCGGGACGCGGGAGCGGACTTCTTCTTGTCGGGCTTGCTGCGCGACGGCGTCCTCTCGGCCTTGGCCTTCGCCGCCGCGGCGTGCTTGCGCGCCTT
>JAKCEC010000062.1 GCA_021841725.1 Actinomycetes bacterium
GCGCGGCCTCGACGATGAAACAACCGATGTCGCGGTGGTCGCGCGACGCGGGGTCGCCGGTCTTGGCGAAGACGACGAACCAGTCGGCCTGCAGGGCCCCCGAGATCCAGCACTTGGTACCGCTCAGCAGATAGCCCCCGTCGACGTCGGGGTCGCGCACGGCGCGCGTGGACATGCCCGCGACGTCGGACCCGGCGCCGGATTCGGACAGGCAGAACGACGCGCGCTGCGCCCCCGAGGCGATGCCCGGCAGGTAGCGGCGCTTCTGCTCCTCGGTACCCGCGATCATCACCGGGCCGGTCGGTAGGCGCGTGAGCAGCAGCATCAGACCCAGCACGTTGGAGTACTTCGTCACCTCCTCGATGGCCAGGGTCAGTCCGAGGATCCCCGCCCCGGACCCGCCGTACTCCTCGGGGATGCACAGGCCCAGCAATTGCGCCGCGGCGAACGCCTCGAAGATGTCCTGGGGGTACTCCCCGCTCCGATCGATCTCTCGCGCGCGCGGCTTGATCTTGTCCTGGGCCAGGCGCCGCACCACCGCCTGCAGGCCCGACAACTCATCGTTGAGTTCAAAGTCCATGAACTTAAGTTAGTCCCGCCGGCGGCGCGCCACGGAGGGTCCCCCCGCCCGATCTCAGGGCGTCGGCCCGCTCCACGGCGAACGAGAGTACGCCGCCTCGAGGGTGGTGGGCTCTTCCAAGAGGGACCGCGACAACGTCAACGCGCGGGGCTGATTGAGCGCGACCAGTCCGCTCACGATACCCCGGCGGCTGTACACGCCCAGCCACTGACCCTCGCCGGTGTCCTTCACCCGTACGACGTCGTCCTCGGGGTGGGGGTGGCCGAGCACCTGGATCTTGCGGCCGTACTGGTCGGACCAGAAATACGGGATCAGCGTCGCCGCCGACTCCCCCGTCGTCCAGTACCGCGCGAGGGCGCCCGCGTGGTCCGTCGCCACCTGCCAGTGTTCGACGCGCACGAACGATCCGTCGGGCCAGGGGAAACGGGCCACGTCGCCCACGGCCCCCACCCGCGCGGCGCCGAGTTGGTGCGCGTCCACGACCACGCCGTTGTCGAGGACGAGACCCGAATCCTCCAGCCACTCGACGTTGGGCTGCGCCCCGACCCCCACCACGACGCACCGCGCGCGCAGGGTGGAGCCGTCGGCGAAGACGACGTCCGCGTCCCCGTTGTCGTAGCGGTAGTCGGTGCCGACCACGTCCTGACGCGTACGCAGCTCGACCCCGAAATCGGGCGCGAGGTCCTGGAGCCACGCCGACACCGTGGCCCCCAGGACTCGCCAGAGGGGGCGTTCGCCGGCTTCGAGGACGACGGGACGCAGTCCGCGCGTCGCCGCGGCGCTGGCCACCTCGGCCCCGATAAATCCCCCGCCCACGACGGCCACGACGTCACCCGTAGACAGTTCGTCGAAGCGCGCGATGAGCCGGCGCGCGTCGGCCAGGTTGCGCACTTCGAAGTCCTCGGGGGTGTACCACGCGAGCCGGCGCGCGCGGGTGCCCGTGGCGATGACCACGTGCGTGCCCGCGATCACGCGGCCGTCCGCGAGGGCCACCGACGTGGCGGCGACGTCGAGGTGACGCGCGCCCACGCCCAGTTCGAGGCGCACGCGGGCCCGCTCGAGTCGCTCGGGAGTGGCGAGCAGCGTGTGGGTCACGGGCCACTTGCCGGCCAACACCTGCTTGGACAGCGGTGGACGGTCGTAGGGGAGCTCGGCCTCATCACCGATCAGCGTCACCTCACCCGCGAAGCCGTGGCGCCGTAGTTCCTCGACGGTGCGCCACCCCGCGAGACCGGCGCCCACGACGACCACGTGATCGCGGGGGGTGAGCACCACTAGGCGAAGTGCGCCAACCACTTGTCGACGCTGCGCGGCGCCATGACGGCGTTATGCGCGCGCACCTCACCGAGTGTGGCGAAGGGTTCGGGTGAGTAGAAGTGACCCGGGTAGATGACGGTGTCGTCGGCCACGCCGGCCAGGCGCTCCTGGAGTGAGGCGTACATCTCGCGCGGGTCCGATCCGGGCAGGTCCGTGCGTCCGCAACCCGAGAGAAAAAGGGTGTCGCCGCTGATCAGGCGACCTTCGACGAGGAGGCACTGACTCCCCGCGGTGTGCCCGGGCGTGTGCAACAGCGTGATGGCGACGTCGCCCACCGCGAGGACGTCACCCGAACGGTGCGCGAGCACCGGCGGCTGACCCACCCCCGTCCCTCGGGTCACCCACGCGGCCTCACTCTCGTGCACGTGGATCGGTACGTCACTCACCCGCGCGATCTCGGCGATCCCGGGCACGACGTGACCCATCAGGTTCCCTCCGATGTGATCCGCGTGATAGTGCGTCGCGACGATCCCCACCAGCGTGAGACCCTCGTCGGCCAAGAATCCCAGGTGCTCCTCGGGCGCGTACGCCGGGTCGACCAACACCACCTCGCGCGTGCGCGCGTCACCCACCACGTAGGTGAAATTCACCATCTGGCGCGCCAGTGCGCTCTCGCGGGCGAAGTCGCGCCCCGAGAGTCGCTGGCGGAAGTAGAGGCGTTCACTCACCCGACGCGACCCTCGCGATCCGCGGGGCTAACTCCTCGACCTTCGCCTTGGTCGCGCTCAGGCGCTCCTCCAGGGACTCGATGATCTGAGTGGCCCGCTCGAGCTTGGCGAACAAGTCGTCGACGGACACCTCGCCCTCGTCGAAGGACGCCACGATGGCGTTGAGCTCCTCGGCGGCTTCGTTCCAGTCATTCTTCATCCACTCTCTCCATTCTTGGTCGTGATCGTTGCTCCGAGCTGCCCGTCACTCACGCGCACGCGCACGGCGTCACCCTCGGCGACGTCGGCGAGTGCGCGCACCAGGGAACCGTCGGCGCGCGTCACGATCGACCACCCCTGGGCCAGGCGTCGCGCGGGGTCGTAGGCGCTCAGCAGTTGCCGGGTGCTCGCGAGCGACGCACTGGCGGCGTCGAGTAGGTGTTGACTCTGCAGCACCACGCGCGCGCGCACCGCGCCCAGGTGACGCTCCTCCGATCGGAGACGGTCGCGCACGGCGAAAATCATGGTGCGCCGACGCTCGTTCAAGAACTCGGTCGCCTCGTCGAGGACCGCCTCGAGGGCGACCGCCAGGCGCTGCGCGGGGCGACGCAGGTGCTGCTGGTCCCAGTTCGCGACGCGCGACACCAGTTCCTCGCCCAATTTGGTCGGCGTGATCGCCCGGGTGTGCGCCACCAGGTCAGCCACCGACTCGTCGCCGGTGTGTCCGATGCCCGTCCACACGGGGGTCCGCGCGGCCGCGATGGCGCGCGCCACCCCCTCGTCGTCGAAACAGGCCAAGTCGCCCTTGGAGCCGCCACCGCGCACCAGGGCGATGACGTCGACGTCGCGGGCGTCGAGCGCCGCAATCGCCGCGACGATCTGCGCGGGCGCCTGATCGCCCTGCACCAGCGTGGTCACCACCGCGACGTCGAAGGCGTACCCGCTGCGCAGCAACTGGCCGGTGAAGTCGTTATACCCTTCGGTGCCCGGACTCGCCACGAGTCCGACGCGCAGGGGCACCGGCGAGATCTCGCGACCTCGATTGGCCTCCAGTAGCCCCTCGGCGGTGAGTCGGGTGATCAGTTCGGCCCGACGTCGGGCCACGTCGCCGAGAAGCCCCGGCACGTCGATCGCGCTCACCGTGAAGCCGATCTTGCCCTGGGGGGCGTAGACGTCGACGTAGCCGAACAGGTTGACGATCATTCCCGGCTTTATTGCGACGCCGTCCTCGGCCAGTCGGCGCTTGAGGGGGCCCCAGACCGAGGTCCAACAGTGCGCGTTGAGCACCGCGCGCTTGGTGTCGGCGGAGGAGGTACCCGCGTCGACCAGGTCGAGGTAGAGGTGGCTCTTTTCGAAGGTCTTGGCGATCTCTCCGCGCACCCAACGAGGTCGACGACGCCCAAAGTCGGCCTCCAGATGGGCGGTGATCAGTTCGTAGAACTGCCCGACCTCGAGGACGGGCTCCTCCCTCGTGACGTCGTCGGCAACCACGATGCGAGGCTAGTGGCCACGCGCCTCACGAGGGGTCAGTTGTGGTCGAATTTCGCCTGTGTCAGACTGGGGGTGGATAGTGAGTTGACTGGGTGGTCGCACGACTCGGCGACGAGGAGTGAGGAAAGTCGGGGCTCCACAGGGCAGGGTGCTCGCGAAACGTGAGTCGCGGTGACGTGCAGGACAGTGCCACAGAGAACAGACCGCCGATGGCCCCGCCCGGGGTACAGGTAAGGGTGAAACGGTGCGGTAAGAGCGCACCAGCGTCGCGGGTGACCGCGACGGCTTGGCAAACCCCACCCGGAGCAAGATCAAACATGGGATTGCGGCCCGCACGCCTCGTACGAGGCATCCCAAGGTAGGTCGCTCAGATGGATGGCCACACAGCCTCTTCGGAGGTGGACAGAACCCCGCTTATAGGTCAACTCACTATCCACTGACCCGCCGACGAGGCCGCGCCCGGCGTCGCGCCGGCGGCCGTGGCGAACTAGGCGAAGTCGCCGAGCTGGGAGATGTAGCGATTCAGCGCGTTGAGGGTCGCCTTGGCCGACGAGACCAACTCCGTCTCGGCCTGCGCGACGCCGTGGCGATCGGCTTCGTTCGCGCGCGGACGCAACGTCACGATGACCGGCCAACCCCGCACCGTCGCCACGTTGACCGCGCCCACGAGGTAGAACGGCACGTCGAAGCCCAACTCGCGCAGGGCCTCGAGGGTCGCCTCGGCCCCGCCGATGAGCGGCCCGTTCTGTGACCGGCCCACCCCCACTCGCCCGTTGACGTTGAGGTGCACTTCGCAGAATCCTTCGTGGGAATTGAATTCCGCGCGCACCAGCGCCACCCGGCCCGATTCGGCCACGGTGCCCGCGCGCGCCGCCGCGGGCGCCGGCGCCATCTCCTCCACGCTCACCGTGGCGTCGGGGTAGTAGAGGCTCACGATCTGCTTGGCCACCACGCGTACGGGACCGGCGTCCTCGCTCTGAACGACCAGCGTCACGGCGTTCACGTCACCCTTGTCGCTGTAGCGAAAACCGACGTTGACCACGCCCGGCAGGGCGCGCAGCTCGAGTTCGAAGTCTTCTTCCGTGGGAGAAATCATCGGTGAATGATACCCCGCTTCGCGTAGAGACGCGCGTCGGCGATCCGGGTGAGTTCGGCCGGGTCGGTGGAGTCGCGCGGCGAGGTCGCGGTGCCGGTGGTGAACTCAATGGTCTCGCCCGCCTTGGCGAGGTTGTCGCGCAACCGTTCGACGAAGCCCATGGCCTCGTGGCCCTCCGCGTTGTTCAAGATCACCGCGAACTCGTCACCCCCGATGCGTGACACCAAGTCGCCCTGGCGCACCGACTGGCGCAGGGCGAAGCCGAAGTGACGCAACAGGCGGTCGCCCCCCTCGTGACCGGAGCGGTCGTTGACGATCTTGAAGTTCTTGAGGTCGATGAGCACCAGGGTGAAGGCCCAGCCGTAGCGCGCCGAGCGCACCGTCGAATTGGTCAGGGCGATGTCGAAGGTGCGGCGATTGGCGATAGTGGTCAGCGCGTCGTGCGCGGCGGTGAAGCGCGCCAGGTGCAAGGAGAGGGCCAACTGACACGCCGTGCGCACCGCGTCGAGCTCGCGCGCGGGCACCACGTCGGGTTCGCAGTACACCCCCGGGACCTTCGAGAGTGCGCTCGCGCGATCGGTTCCCACCGCGTGGGCGCCCAGGCGAAACTCCTGGGTCGCCAGCGATTCGTGCTCCAAGACGACGACGGCGTCGCTCAGGTCGTAGCGCTTCGCCAATTGCTCTAGGACGGAATAGATGAATCCGATGCCCAACTCGTTGGTCGCGAGTTCGTCGATCATCGCCTGGAACAACCAGGGTTCGTAGGTGGCGTCGATGCCGTCGCGGGTGAACGCCACCAGGCTGAGGTCGACGTTGCTCATCAGCCGTGGACCGCGTCGTGACTGATGCTGCGCGCACTGCGCAGCGAGTGCAGGGGCACCGAACCGGCGCGCAAGATGGGCTCGAGTTCGTGGGGCGGCTTCGGTCGTGAGATCAGGTACCCCTGGCCCCGTTGACACCCCAACTCCACCAGCTTGTCCGCCACTTCGATGGTCTCGATGCCCTCGGCGACGACCTTGAGGCTCAGCGCCGCACCCAGGCGGATGATCGACTCGACGATGGCGCGGTCGTAGACGTCGTGGGTGACCCCCTGCACGAAACTCAGGTCGAGCTTCAAGACGTTGACGGGGAGGTTCTTGAGTTCGGTCATCGAACCGAAGCCGGTCCCGAAGTCGTCGAGCGCGACCTCCACGCCCAGGGCCTGGAAGCCCAGCAGGATCTTCGCCGTCTTCTCGGGCTTGTCGAGCACCGTGTACTCGGTGATCTCGATACACACGCGAGATCCGGCGACGCCGTTGACCACCAGACACTCTTCGACGAACTCGACGATGTCGCCCATGAGGAATTCGGCCGGCGACATATTGATGCGCAGGACGAAGTCACCGTCGGGGTAGAGGCGGCCCCAGGTCGACATCGTGCGACAGGCCTCCGCGAACACCCAGCGACCCATCTTGACGATCAAGCCCGTCTCCTCGGCCACGGTGATGAAGTCCGCCGCCGGGATCATGCCGCGCGTCGGGTGCTCCCATCGCACCAGGGCCTCGAGCGCCAGGAGCCGTCCGGTGCGCAGGTCCACCTCGGGCTGAAAGTGCAGGCTGAGGCCGCCCTCCTCAATGGCGTCGCGCAGACTGAGTTCCAACTCGCTGCGCTCGTTGGCCACCGTGCGCAGGTGGGCGTCGAAGACCACGGCCTGATTACGACCGCGGCTCTTCGCACTATAGAGGGCCACGTCGGCCCACCCGAGCATCTCGACGGCGTCGGCGTTCTCCTCGGGCGTCAACGCGATGCCGATGCTGGCGGTGTGGCTGAACATCTGACCCTGGATGTCCACCGGCTGAGAGATCACTTCGAGCAGTCGAAACGACGTCGCCATGACCTCCATCTCGCTGGTGATCTGATCCACCAAGAAGACGAATTCGTCACCGCCCAGGCGCGCCGCGAAGTCGTTGGCGCGGATGCTCGTACGCAGTCGATCCGCGATGGTGACGAGGAGCCGGTCACCACTGGCGTGGCCCAGGAAATCGTTCATGATCTTGAAGCGGTCGAGGTCGATGATCATGACCGCGGTGTCGCGACCGGTCTCGAGGCGATGCACCAACTCTTCGATGAGGGCCCGTCGGTTGGGCAGGCCCGTGAGGTCGTCGTGATTCGCGTTGAAGATGGTCTGCTCTTCGGCGTCGATTCTGGCCTGCAACTGCACCAGCATCGAAGCGACCGCTTGCAGCGCGTTGAGTTCGGCCTGCACCCAAGTGTGCTTGGTGAAGTGCAAGAAGCCCAGGACCCCCCAGGTACTGTCGTGCATAGATCG
>JAKCEC010000063.1:0-3013 GCA_021841725.1 Actinomycetes bacterium
ATCGATCCGCTGCGCCACTGGGTGCGCGACGTGGCGGTTGGTGAATCGAGCGCCCGCGAGATCGACGACTTCGGCCTCACCGTCGCGTTGCGCCTGGCGGGGTGGCGCGCCTTGGCGACCCTGACGCACGCCCCCGAGGTCGTGATCCTCGACGGCTCCTTCGACTGGTTGAGCCCACGCCCACCCACCCTGCTCGAAGCGCCCTACCCCGCCGTGGTCGTGCCCGAGGTGCGTACGCGGGTCAAGGCCGACCTCACGTGCGCGTCGGTCGCCGCCGCCAGTGTCTTCGCCAAGGTCCACCGCGATCGAGTGGTGGGTGAGCTCGCACGTCGATTCCCGGGTTACGGACTCGACGACAACAAGGGCTACGTCACCGCGGCCCATCGCGAGGCGCTGCGCCGGTTGGGGCCGAGTGAGCTGCACCGCGTCTCGTGGAAATTGCCCCAACGCGACGCCCAGTGATTCAGTGTTCGTGCGCCAGTGGGGAGGGCGGGGCAAGGGCCGCGCGAATCTCGCGGGCGAGGAGGTCGGGGTGCGAGAGGTGCGCGCCGTGTTGAGCCCCCGCCAATTCGCGCGAGGAGAAGTAGGCGCTCGACGCCTCGAGTCGGTGGGCGAGGGCGTGGTAGTAGGGAGCCGAACGCTGATCGCCGTAGAGGTAGTGCACGGGGACCGCGATCTCGTCGAGTTCGAAGGGGGCGAGGGGCTGGGTCATCTCGCGCAGGTCCGCGCTCAGCGCGGGCCCGTCGAGGCGGCGCGACTCTCGCTCCTCGGGGCTGAGACGTTCCCACGCCGCGTCCGAGACCACGCGGCGAAAGAAACGTTCCGCCTCCCTGGCGGGATTCTCACCCGAGGCCGGGGTCGGGGAGGGTCGGGCGACGACCCAGGGCAACGGGGACTCGTAGACCACCACCACCTGGGCCACGTCCGGGCGCCGCGCCGCCAACGTCATCGCCACTAATCCCCCGAAGCTGTGGCCGCACAGCACGACCGGACCGGTGGGTGCGGCCCAGGCGATGACGCGCGCGAGGTCGGCGACGTGTTGCGCGAGGTCACCCGGACCCAGGGCGCGTGAACGTTGGTAACCGCGGCGGTCGTAAGCGACCGTATCGAAATCGTCGAGGCGACGACTCACCCGGGCGAAGGAACTCGCGCGGTCGAGGCCGCCGTGAATCGCCACCACGGTGGCGCGGGGCTCGTCGACGCGGTGTTCGGCCACGGCCAGCGCGCCGAGGGGCGAGGGATCGAGGTAGTGCAGTCCCGACGGGGTGGGGTCGAGGGCCACGGAGCCAAGATACCCGTTCGTCGGGCGCGCGGGGACGTTGCGGGCCGCGCGCAGACGGGGTCCTCCCACCGGGTCCCTCGGGTAATGCAATTAGGCTGGGGGCGTGACGACCGCTCCCGAATCCCCCGTTTCTCCGCCGCACAAGGGTTCTTTTGGCCCCAACGCCTGGCTGGTGGACGACATGTACGACCGCTTCTTGCAGGACGCCACGGCGGTCTCGCCGAGTTGGCGCGAGTTCTTCGCGGACTACCAGCGATCAGCGGTGCCCACCGTCAGTACTTCGCACGCCGTCGTGGCCGCGCCGGCTCCCAAAATGGCGGACGTGAACGAAGCGGCGACCCCGTTGCGTGGCGCGGCCGCTCGCATCGTGACCAACATGGAAGCGTCCTTGGCGGTGCCGACCGCGACCAGCGTGCGCACGGTGGCGGCGCGATTGCTCGAGATCAACCGCGCGTCGCTCAACGAGTCTCTCGCGCGCACGACGGGGGCGAAGGTGTCCTTCACCCACCTGATCGCCTTCGCCATCATCCGGGGCCTGCGCGCGATCCCGTCGATGAACGCCACGTTCGTCGAGGCGGTCGACGCCAAGGGGACGCCGGGCGTCATCCGTCACGAACACGTCGGACTGGGTCTGGCGGTGGACGTCGAACGACCCGACGGGACGCGTAATTTGCTGGTGCCGGTGATCCGCAACGCGGACACCATGGACTTTCGCGACTTCTTGCTGGCCTACGAGGAGCTGGTGCGTAAAGTGCACCACGCGACTTTCGGGGCCGACGACTTCGTGGGGGCCACCTGCTCGCTCACGAATCCCGGCACGCTCGGCACCGTGCAATCCGTCCCGCGCTTGATGCCGGGCCAGGGCGCGATCTTCGGGGTGGGGGCACTGGCGTGGCCGGCGGGTTTTGAGGCCGCCGACCCCCACGCGCTCGCCGAGCTCGGCGTGGGCAAAATCATGACCCTGACGTCCACTTACGATCACCGCATCATCCAGGGGGCCGAGTCGGGCCTCTTCTTGAAGTACGTCGCGGAATGCCTGACGGGGGGCCACGGCTTCTACGACGACGTCTTTTCGTCGTTGGGTATTCCCTACGAACCCGCGCGGTGGTCCAGGGACCTGCGCCGTGGCGCGGGCGTGAACGACCACGACAGCATCCTGCAGCAAATCCGCGTGCAAGAACTCATCAACATGTATCGCGTCCGCGGTCACCTGAACGCCTACCTCGACCCGTTGCACACCGAACCACCGGCCCTGCACCCGGAGTTGGACCTCGCGAGTTACGGGCTGTCCATCTGGGACCTGCAACGTACCTTCGTCGTCGACGGCCTGGCGGGGCGTAGCGAAGCGACCCTGGAGGAGATCTTGTCGATTCTGCGAGAGGCCTACTGTCGCACGACGGGTATCGAATACGGGCACATCATGGATCCCGCCCAGAAGCGCTGGATCCAAGAGCGTGTCGAAGGGGTGAGCAACGTGACGCCGGTCGAGGAGCAGCGCCACATCCTCAACGCCCTCAACGAGGCCGAGGTCTTCGAACGGTTCCTGCACTCGCGCTACGTGGGCCAGAAGCGCTTCGGCCTCGAGGGGGGCGAGTCGACCATCGTGGCGTTGCAGGCGATCCTCGACGCCGCCGCCGACCAGGGGGTGCGTGAGTCCGTGATCGCGATGGCGCACCGGGGCCGCCTCAACGTGCTCGCCAACGTGGTCGGGAAGTCCTACAGCGACATTTT
>JAKCEC010000063.1:3023-7377 GCA_021841725.1 Actinomycetes bacterium
CTCGGAGTTCGAGGGCAACCTCGACCCCGAGAGCGTCCAGGGAAGCGGCGACGTGAAGTACCACAAGGGCGCCCGGGGCGTCTATACGACGGCCAGTGGCGCCAGCATCAACGTCTCGATGGCGTCGAACCCGTCGCACCTCGAGGCGGTGAGTCCCGTCGTCGAGGGTATCGTCCGCGCCAAACAGGACCGAGTCGTGCGCCCGAGCGACGGTACCAATTGGGACGTGGGACCCGACCACTTTCCGTACCTGCCCATTCTGATCCACGGTGACGCGGCCTTCGCCGGCCAGGGAGTGGTCGCCGAGACGCTGAACCTCTCGCAACTCTCGGGCTACCGGGTCGGTGGCGCCGTGCACATCGTGATCAACAATCAGGTGGGCTTCACCACCGCACCGGAGTCGGCGCGTTCGAGTTTCTACCCCACCGACATCGCCAAGATGATTCAGGCACCGATCCTGCACGTCAACGGCGACGACCCCGAAGCGTGCGCGCGTGCCGCGCGGCTGGCCTACGACTACCGTCAAGAATTCCACCGCGACGTCGTCATCGACATCGTGTGCTATCGCCGACACGGTCACAACGAGGGTGACGACCCGAGTTACACGCAACCTCAGATGTACAAGATCATCGACCAGATGCGCTCGGTGCGCAAGGCCTACACCGAGACGCTGATTCGTCGCGGTGACATGACCCTCCAGGACGCCGAACTCGCCCTCGACCAATTCAACGAGCGTCTCCAGAGCGTGCTCGACGAGGTGCGCACCGTCCCCGTCCCCGAGCTCGAACAGATCCCGGTCGCCGAGATTCCCGCCGACCTCGACGCGCCCGAGACCGGGGTCACCCGGGACCGCCTCCTCGAGATCGCGCGGGTCACGATGTCGGCCCCCGAGGGATTCACGATCCACCCCAAACTCGAGCGTCAGTTCGCCCAACGTCGGGCCGTGCTCGACGCCGGCGACGTCGACTGGGCGCTTGCCGAGGCGTTGGCCTTCGGGTCGCTGACCCTGGAGGGGACCAATGTCCGTCTCATGGGACAGGATTCGCGACGTGGCACCTTTTCGCACCGCCACGCGGCGCTGATCGATTACGACAACGGTGAGCAGTACGTTCCGCTCGCGAACCTGAACTCGGCGGGTTTCTTCACGGTGCGCGACTCGTTCTTGAGTGAGTACGCGGCGTTGGCCTTCGAGTACGGCTATTCGGTGGAAACCGACGATTCCCTGGTGATCTGGGAGGCGCAGTTCGGTGACTTCGTCAACGGCGCCGAGATCGTCATCGACAATTTCTTGGTGGCGGCCGAGGATAAGTGGGGCCAGACCGCGGGACTGGTCATGCTCTTGCCCCACGGGTACGAGGGCCAGGGTCCCGAGCACTCCAGTGGTCGCATCGAACGGTTCCTGTCGCTGTGCGCGCGTAACAACATCCGCGTCGCGCAGCCGACGACGGGGGCCCAGTACTTCCACCTGTTGCGCAGCCAGGTGCGTCGCGAACACGTGACGCCCCTCATCGTCTTCACGCCCAAGTCGATGTTGCGCGCGGTAGCGACGCGTTCGCCGCTCGCGTCCTTCGAACAGGGGGCCTTTCGCCGGGTGCTCGACGACCACGTGAGCGATCGTGCCGCGGTGACCCGCGTGGTCCTCGCGAGCGGCAAGGTCTCGCACGAGGCCCTGGCGCGCCGCGACGAGTTGGCTCTCTCGAACGTGGCCATCGTGCGCGTCGAGCAGATCTATCCCTGGCCCGCCGAGGACATCGAGGCGGTGCTCGCCACCTACCCCGGCGCCCGCGAGGTGGTCTGGTTGCAGGAGGAGCCCGAAAACATGGGCCCCTGGCCCTTCGTGCACCTCCAGATGCATAAGGCCCTGCGCGACCGGTCGGTGCGCCACGTGGCCCGCGCCGAGTCGGCGAGTCCCGCCACGGGTTCGCACCTGGTGCACGACGCCGAACAGGCTGACCTCCTCACGCGGGCCCTCCAGTGAAGCGCCCCCTGGTCCGGGTGGTCGTCGACGGTTCGAACCTCGCGACCGAGGGCCGCACCATTCCCAGTCTCGTGCAACTCGACGACGCGGTACGCGCGTTCCTCGAGGAGTACGACCACGCGGACGTCATCGTGGTCGTGGACGCGAGTTTCGAACACCGCGTCGCCGCGTCGGAGCGTGCCCGCTTCAAGGAGGCGGAGATCGCCGGGGAGATCGTGACGCCGCCGGCGGGCGCGGTGGGCCGCGGTGACGCCTTCATCTTGAAGATCGCCCAGCGGATCGGTGCCGTCGTCCTCTCGAACGACTCGTTCCAGGAGTTTCACGAGCAGTACCCCTGGCTCTTCGATACGGGTCGTCTGATCGGGGGCAAGCCCGTTAAGGGAGTCGGGTGGGTGTTCACCGAACGACTCCCGGTGCGCGGCGTCAAGTCAGTGCGTGCCACGCGCGCGGTCAAGAAACTAGCGGTCGAGTTGCCCGAGGGCGTCGTGCCCGCCATCGGTGACACCTTGACCCCGGTGAAGGCGCCGCGAGCGTCCAAGCGTGCGGTGGTCAAGGCCGAGCCGGTGGTCAAGGCCGCCCCGGTGGTGAAGGTGGCCGGCGCCCGTGCGGCGAAGAAGGCCGCCCTGGGTGAGACGAAAGAATCGCGCCTGCCTAAGGAGCCCAAGGGTTCCACGGCGTCGGCCGACGGGGTGGCGCCGAGCGGCGAGCCCCCGAAGGCACCACGAGCCACGAAGAAGGCGACGACGACCAAGAAAGCGCCGACCAAGAGGGCGGTGGCGCCCGTGGTCGAGGCGACGACGGGCGCCCCGGCGGTGGCCCTACGTCGCGGACGACAGCCGGTGAACCCCGAAGACGGGTTCGCGGCGTTCGTCAAGCAGTACAAGGTCGGTGCGACGCTGTCGGGCGAAGTCGTCGCGTTCACTTCCCACGGCGCGGTCATCAAGGTCAGCGTGAAGAGCGATTCGCCGATCGAGTGCTACGCCCCTACCACTTCACTCGGGGACCCCGCCCCCGCGCGAGCGCGCGACGTCTTGAAGCGGGGCGACCAACGGTCGTTTCGACTCGTCACCGTCGACAGCGAGCGGCGCATCGCGGAGTTGGCCCTCCCGTGAGTGAACTGTCACTGCGACCAGAAGACTGGATCCCGCACCGCCCCCCGTTCTTGTTCATTGACACCCTGGTGAGCATCGAACCGGGCGTGCGCGCGAGCGCACAGTGGACCCTGAGCGGTGAGGAGTGGTTCTTCCCGGGGCACTTCCCGGGGCGACCGACGACGCCGGGCGTGGTGATGCTGGAGGCCATCGCGCAGGTCGGTGCGGTCGCGGTGCTGAGTGACGCGCGTTTCGCGGGCCGTCTGCCCCTATTCGGTGGCGTCGAGAACGCACGTTTTCGCCGCCAAGTGGTGCCGGGTGACACCCTGTTGCTGGAGTGCGAGATGACGCGTCTGTCGGCGCGCGGGGGTAAGGGCCACGGTCGCGCGAGCGTCGACGGACAGGTGGCGGTGCACGCGGACCTGTTGTTCGTCCTCGCCGACGCGCCGTGAAGGTCGCCACCTGGAACGTCAATTCGATGACGGCGAGGTGGCCCCGGGTACGCGAATGGATCGAGCGACACGAACCCGACGTGTTGCTGGTCCAAGAGACGAAGCAGACCGACGAACAGTTCCCCTTCGACGCCCTGAGCGAGGTGGGATACGACGCCGCGCACTACGGGAACGGACGTTGGAACGGCGTGGCCGTCATCTCGCGCGTGGGCCTCGACGACGTCCAGCGAGGGCTCGAGGGCGATGACGAGGCGCGTTTCATCAGCGCCTCCTGTGGGGGCGCAAGGGTGTATTCGTGCTACGTCCCCAATGGCCGCGCACTCGACGATCCGCACTACGCCTACAAGCTGCGGTGGCTCTCTTCGTTGCGCGACGTGCTCGCGGGTCGCGCCCCCGACCAGGCGGTGATCGTGGGCGGTGACTTCAACGTCACCCGGAGCGACCTTGACGTCTACGATCCGCGGGTCTTCGAGGGGGCGACCCACGTGTCCGCGCGCGAACGCGCGGCGCTCGCGGCGATCTTGGACACCGGGCTGGTGGACCTGGGTCGCAGTTTTCACCCCGACGAACCGTCGTATACGTGGTGGGACTACCGCAACGGCTCCTTTCGTCGCGGGTGGGGTCTCCGTATCGACTACCTGTTCTGCGACCCCGCCACCGCCGCGAGCGCCACCGCCGCGTACGTGGACCGTGACGCGCGCAAGGGAATCAAGCCGTCGGACCACGCCCCGGTGGTGGCGGAACTCAACTCGTAGTGCGCGAACGCCCGAGGACCGTGGGGGCGTCGACGTCGGTGTCGAGGGGGGCCGCCGCCTCGAGCTCGCGGCGAATGG
>JAKCEC010000064.1 GCA_021841725.1 Actinomycetes bacterium
GACGCGACCACGGCGGGGTGCGAGGTCGTCGCGAGAATTCCGGAAGGGGGGTGCGGTTCGCGGGCCGGCGCTACGCGACGGCGGACGATGCGTTGAACACCGGGCGCAACGCCCGGCCCCGTGTTAACGCGCGCGTCCCTCGTCGGTGCTCACCGGCGCGCGGAGTCACCCGGCTCGCGGCGGCGCACCGACGCCCCCGGCGCCGAGTGAGAGCAGTCGCGTCGTGGTGCTGGCACGGCGCGTGCACACGGAGATCTTTAGTGGTACCAGGGTCGGTGCGACGAAGGGCGCGAGCGAGACCAGGACGGCGAACGCCGTGCGGGCACGACAGCCATTGGCCGGGTAGTTGGACGATTCCACGACGCCGAAGGCGTCACTCACCGCGTGCGCGGTCCCCACGATGAGGCGGGCCGGCATCTCGCCCATCGAGGCGTTACGGGCCGCGGGTCCCACGGGGGCACGGCTGTGCCCGCGACCCCCCACCACGGGCTGGACCTGGGGTACTCCCCAGAGTGCGCACGCGGGACCATGGTTCGTGAAGATCAGGGGGTAGTAGCTCGTGCCCGCGGTGCCCTGGGGGGCGCCCGCGCGGACGCTGAGGTGCGAACTCACGCAGTTCTGGACTACGACCGCGCCGGCGGGGGCGGCCGTGAAGGCGCCGACGACCACCGCGCAGGACACGAGGGTTGCACTAATCAATGAACGTATCGCCGCCATAGCCGTCCCTTCGTGTTGCGCGCCGCCGTCGCGTGCGACGTGGTTCCACCGCCGAGGCTAGAAGGTGGCGGCGTCGATCACAAACCGGTACTTCACGTCGCTCGCCACCGTGCGCTCCCACGCCTGGTTGATGTACTCCGCGCCGATGACCTCGACCTGGGACGTGATGTTGTGTTCGCCGCAGAAGTCCATCATCTCCTGGAGCTCGCTTAGTCCCCCGATCTGAGAACCGCTCAGCGAGCGGCGCTCGGCCAGGAGAAGTTCCTGATGAACTTGGATGGGTACTCCCGAGAGACCGACGATCACCAGTGCTCCGTCGAGGGCCAGCAACTTCAGGTAGGGGTTGAGGTCGAGATCGGCCGACGTGGCGTTGATGATGAGGTCGTAGCGGATCGCGTGGTCCGCCAGCGCGGCCGCGTCCGAGGTGACCACGAAGTGATCGGCGCCCAGGGCCCGCGCGTCGTCGGCCTTGGCGGCGGAGTGCGAAAAGACCGTGGTGTCGGCGCCCAGGGCGTGGGCGAATTGCACCCCCATGTGTCCGAGCCCTCCGAGTCCGATGATGGCCACTTTCTTGCCCGGACCCGCGCCCCAGTGACGCAGCGGCGAGTAGAGGGTGATGCCCGCGCACAAGAGGGGCGCGGCCCCGGCGGGGTCGAGCGACTCGGCGACGTGCACCGCGTACTCCTCGTCCACCACGAAGTAATTCGAGTAGCCCCCGAAGGCGATGGTGGTGGCGTCGCGCTCGTAGCCGTTGTAGGTGGGCGTCATGCCCTCGGTGCAGTATTGCTGGAGGCCGGCCCGGCAGCGCTCGCAGCGGCGACACGAGTCGACGAACACGCCCACGCCGATGCGTTGGCCCACCGCGAATCGCGTAACGTCCGGACCCACTTCGCGGACGACGCCGATGATCTCGTGTCCGGGCACCATGGGGAACAGGGAGCCCCCCCACTCCTCGCGGGCCTGGTGAATGTCGGAGTGGCAGATGCCCGCGTACAGCACGTCGAAGGCGACGTCGTGGGGACGTAGGTCGCGCCGGTCGAATTCGAAGGGGACGAGGTCGGTGTGGGCCGCTGTCGCGACGTAGCCACGGGTATTCATGGGGAACTCCTCAAGGGGGGACGGTAACTCTCCCCGTCACGATAGTCACCACCGTCGCGGGCTCGACCAATAGAGTGGCCCGGGGGTCGGTGAACGATGGGTGTCTCGTACGAGCAGTACTTTCGACGCGGCGACGCGGCGGACGTGTGGTCGGGGGGCGTGCACGTCCTCGCGATCACCACGCCGTGCGGAGAGTTCTCCGTGTGGACGAAACGAACGGGGCGCAACCCCGCCGTGGCCCTGCTCCTGCTGCACGGTGGGCCCGGGGCGACGCACGAGTACTTCACGGCCGCCGACTCGTTCCTGCCGGCCGCGGGCGTCGAGTACCACTACTACGACCAGCTCGGCTCGGGCCACTCCAGCGTTCCCGATGAGCCGGCGCTCTGGACGATTGAACGATTCGTGGATGAGGTCGAACAGGTCCGACGCGGCCTCGGTCTCGGGCCGGAGAATTTCTTCCTCCTGGGTCACTCGTGGGGCGGCGTGCTGGCCATCGAATACGCCCTGCGCTACCCGCAGAACCTCAAGGGGCTCATCATCTCGAACATGATGTCGAGTATTGCGGCCTACAACGAGTACGCGGCGAATGTCTTGATGCCACCGATGGACCAAGAGAAGTTAGCTCAAATCAGGGACTTCGAGACGCGCGGCCTCACGGACGATCCGCGCTACGAGGAACTGCTGATGGAGCAACACTACGTCCACCACGTGTTGCGACGACCCGTCGAGCAGTGGCCCGAACCCGTGGTGCGCTCGTTCGCTCGGATCAACAAGAAGATCTACGTGCCCCTGCAGGGGCCGAGCGAGTTGGGGGCGAGTGGCCTGTTGCTCGACTGGGATCGTACAGGCGACCTTCATCGCATCACCGTGCCGACGCTGGTGATTGGTGCCGAGTACGACACCATGGACCCCGCCTACCTACGACTGATGGCCGACGAAGTGGCCGCGGGTGAGTATTGGCACTGCCCCCGCGGATCCCACATGGCGATGTACGACGATCAAGAGACCTACTTCGAGGGTCTGATCTCGTTTCTGCACCGCCACGCGTAACCAAGATGACACACGACGTAACCGGGTTGAAATATAGGGCTTAGTAGGGTTGGGGGTTGTGCAGACCCCCGCTTCGTCGATGACGACCACCCTGGTCGCGTCGCCGCGGCGCGCAGCGGCGCGAGCCGTCCTGGTCGCGTCGGCGCCGGCTCTGGCGATCTACGCGGCGTCGCGGGTCTTCGTCCTCGGCCTCTTGTCGGTGGTCGCGCGGGTGCGCCACCAGGCCCTGGGGCACTACCTCACGCGCTGGGATTCGCACTGGTACATCCAAATCGCTCGCCACGGCTACGCCCACGCGATCCCGCGTGGTCACGGCAACGCGGCGCAGGTCAACCTTGGATTCTTCCCCCTCCTCCCGACGCTCATTCGCGTCGCCCACTGGTGCACGAACCTGAGTTACCCCGCGGCGGGCGAATTCGTCACGTTCGTCGCGGGCGCACTCGCCGCCGTCGGGGTGTGGTGGATGGTGCACGACGTCTTCGACACGACGATCGCCACGCGAGCGACCGCCCTGGTGTTCTTCTCCCCGGCCGCCGGGGTCTTGAGTTTCGTCTACACCGAGGGCCTCATCATCGCCCTGGCGTCGTTCACCATGCTGGCCCTGCACCGTCAGCGCTGGGTCTTGGCCGGTGTCATCGCGGCGCTGGCCACCGCGTGCGATCCGGTGGCGAGCGCCATCGTGGTGCCCTGCGCGGTGGCCGCCTACACCGCGTGGCGCTCGAGCCGCGACGCGCGCGCCTGGTGGGCGCCGGTGCTGGCCCCGGCGGGGATCGCTACCTTCTTCGTGTACCTCTGGCTGCACACGGGTTCGCCCCTCAGCTGGTACCTGGCCCAACGCGCCGGTTGGCAAGCGGGCCCCATGGGTACGGGCGTGTTCTACGCGCTGTACCGCGTCGCCCTCAACGGGGTCAACGACCTCAACTCCCTCGCCAAGACCGTCGCCCTCGTCGCGGCGGTGGTCATGGTGGTCCTGTGGCGACGCATTCGGCCACCGCTGACGTGGAGCGCTTACGCCGGTGCGGTCCTGCTCTTCGGCGCCCTCTCGCCCATTGTGGGTATCTCGCCACGGCTGTTGTTGCGGGGCTTCCCGCTGTTCGCCGTCGCGGCCGCGAGCGTCACCCGACCACGCTTCCTCGTTCTCGTGACCTTGTCGGCCCTGGCGATGGGCGTGTTGACCGTCGCCTCGACGACGCTCGCCTGGACCCCGTAGTGCCCGCGACGTGGCGTCTACGCACCGACGATGCGCGGATCTCGCCACCGAGCGCCCGACCGACCTGGCGGTTCCCCCAGCGGCTCCTGGCGGGGGCGTCACTGGCGGTGGCCGTGATCGGGTCCCTCAGGTGGACCTACCACCGCCGCCAGGTGGACCTCGAGGTGTACCTGATGGGTGCGCGCCACCTGAGCAGCCCCCAGCTCTACGCGCTCTCGTTGCCCGGGGTGCACCTGCCCTTTACCTACCCTCCCTTTTCGACGCTCTTCTTCTGGCCCCTCACGCTGGTGCCCACCGGCGTGGCCCTGGTGCTGTGGTCGCTGGTGAACCTGGCGTCCCTGGGCGCCATCGTGGCGGTGACGGCCCTGTCGGTACACCCCGAACGGCGCGCGCACGGAAGTGGCGTCCCCTGGGGGATGGTCGCCCTGTTACTGGGGCCGGCGGTGCTGCTCGAGCCCGTGATGCTCGACCTGAGTTTCGGCCAGATCAATCTCGTACTCGTCGCGCTCGTGCTGATCGACGCGACGACGAGGCTCCAGGTGGGCGCGCGAACGCTGCCGCGGGGCGTCGGCGTGGGACTGGCGTCGGCCATCAAATTGGTGCCACTGATCTTTGTACCCTTTCTTCTCGTGACGCGCCAGTTTCGAGCGGCCGCGACCGCCCTGGTGACAATGGCCCTGGCGACGGGGGCGGCCTTCGCGATCAACCCGTCGGCGTCGGTGGCTTTTTGGACTCGCTACGTCAACGACCAGTCACGCATCGGGGTCGTCACCTACGTCTCCAATCAGAGTCTGGAGGGGACCCTGGACCGCGTCACGCACCACCTCTGGTCGGCCCCGTCGATCATGACGCTCCAAGCCCTCACCGCGGGCGTGGGTCTGGCGCTGGGCTGGTGGGCGTGGCGAACATCGTCGACGTTGCTCGCGGTACTCGTCGTGGCCGACGCGGGGTTGCTGGCGTCGCCCATCTCGTGGGCGCACCACATGGTCTGGATCGTGCCGGTCCTGATGTGGCTGTGGTGGGGGAGCGACCGACCGCGCACGGCCCGTTGGTGGGCGGTGGGTGGCGCCGCACTTTTTTACGTGGCGCCCATGTGGATGGTGGCGCACGGTCCGCCCTTCGACACGCACGAACACGGCTGGGTGCTCGTCGTCGCCAACAGCTTCACCCTGGCCGCCGTGGTGATGCTCGCCGGCGTGACCTTCAGCCTGCGACGGCGCTCGCGTCACGCTTGAGGGGAACGAAGGCTTCGTCTCCGTCGGGGCGGTTCCTGCACGCGGCGCCCGTGTCACCTGACGAGGGTGCCGGTCGTGGCGTCCTCGCGGATCGCCGTGACCTCGCGCTCCCTGAAAAGACAAAAAATTTGTCCTTTTCGAATCATGACTAATCCACTAAGATTTAGTGATTAAGCGCTCAGGTCGGTCGCGGAGGGAGCAATATTGTGTCGGACGTCACATCGTCACTGGTCGCCGAGGAGGGCATCAAACTCGCGAGCAACAACTTGCGTGGCTCGATTCTCGAGGACCTGGCCAGCGCCGCGCCCAACCTGTCGGGACACTCCGAGCACCTGCTGAAGTTTCACGGCATCTACGCCCAGGACAATCGTGACGTGCGCCGCGAGCGGACCCAGGCCGGTGAGACCCTCGACTACATCTTCATGATTCGAGTCGCCATCCCCGGCGGACGACTGAGTTCGGCGCAGTGGCTCTCGTTGGACCACATCGCCGAGAACGTGGCCGACGGATCGATTCGCTTGACGACGCGCCAGGCGGTGCAGTTTCACGGCGTCCTCAAGACGGGGCTCCAGGAGCTCACCGGTCAACTGCACCGCCACGCCATGACCTCCTTCGCCGCGTGCGGTGACGTCGTGCGCAATACCGTGATGTGCCCGGGCCTGGTCTCGGACGACGCGCACACGCACGTGACCGAACTGGCGAATCACCTGGCGCGCACGTTCAAGCCCGCCACGCAGGCGCACTGGGAGATCTTCGTCAACGGGGAGCGGGCGGCGAGCATCGAACCCGAGATCGAACACAGTTTCTACGGCGACACCTACCTCCCGCGCAAGTTCAAGATCGCCATCGCCCACCCCGACGAAAACTGCGTCGACGTCCTCGCCCAGGACCTGGGCCTCATCCCCGTGGTGCACCCCGAACTGGGGGCGGGCTACCACGTCGTGATCGGGGGCGGCCTCGGCCGTTCCTACGCTCAGCCCGACACGTTCGCCCGACTCGCCGACGCGCTGACGTTCGTGACCCCCGAGGAACTCGACGACTTGATCCGTGCGGTCCTCGTGACCTACCGCGATCTGGGGGACCGCACGAATCGGCGCCGGGCCCGGATGAAGTACGTGGTGGCCGACATGGGGACGGCGGGTTTCCGCGCCGAGGTCGAACAGCGCTACGGTCGCGCACTGCGCGCGCCCCTCGCGGTGGCGCTGCGTGACGCGAGCGACCACCTCGGGTGGCGCACCCTGAGCGACGCCACGCTGGAGGTGGGCATCCGGGTGGGGGCGGGCCGCGTGCGCGACGACGCCCCCGGACGCGGGATCCGCACCGCGCTGCGCGAACTGGCGCACGCGCGCGAGTTGACGTTCCTCATCACGGCCCAGCAGGACATCGTGGTGTCGCGTATCGCGGCGGCGGACCGGGGCTTCGTCACCGAGGTACTGGCGCGCCACGGCGTGCGCGGGGTCGACGATTTGGGCCCCGTTGAACGCACCGCCCTGGCCTGCCCGGCGCTGCCCACGTGCGGACAGGCCCTCGCCGAATCCGAGCGGCGTTTGCCGACCCTGGTGCGGGACGTGGAGGAGTCGCTCGCGCGCGCCGGCGTCGGGGCGAGAGCACTGCAACTGCGCATGACCGGTTGTCCGAACGGGTGCGCGCGACCGGCGGTCGCCGAGGTGGGTGTGGTGGGCCGCACGAAGAACTCCTACGACCTCTACCTCGGGGGCGGACCGCGCGGGGACCGCTTGGCTGCCCTGCATCAGGAGAAACTCAAACTGGAGGAGATCCCCGCCGTGCTCGAGCCGTGGCTCGTGCGCTGGCGCGAGGAGGGCCTCGTCGGCGAGGGTTTCGGTGATTTCTACTCTCGGGTCACGGCCTCGTGAGCGTCTACTTGGTGGGGGCGGGCCCCGGCGACGCGGACCTGTTGACGATCCGCGCGGCGCAGTTGCTGGCGCGCGCCGACGTGGTGGTGCACGACCGGCTGGTCGGCGCGGGCGTCTTGGACCTGATCGGTCCCGGGACGATTCGCGTGGACGTGGGCAAGGCG
>JAKCEC010000065.1 GCA_021841725.1 Actinomycetes bacterium
GACCAGCATGCCGCGGGCCACGGGGACCAGGTGGGGCGTGAAGAGCAGCTCGGCGTTGATCTCGCGCTCGATCTCAATCGTGTGTCGGTGGCGCAGCAGTCCGTAGGCCTCGGCGTTGGCCGTGAGACGCGAGAAGTGCAACCGCTCCGCCGGGGCGCGACCGGCCCCCGACGCCCCCGACAGCGCGTTGACCACGAGTCCGCTGGTCTCGACGAGCCCCCGGTCGAGGAACGGTCCGAGTGCCAGTGAGGTGGCCGTCGGGTAGCACCCCGGCACCGCGATGAGCTCGGCCCCGCGCAATTGTTCGCGGTGACGTTCGACCAGTCCGTAGACGGCGCCGGCCAAGAGCTCGGGGGCGCGGTGTTCGTCGCCGTACCACTCGACGTAGTCGCGGGGGTCCTTCAGGCGAAAGTCGGCGCCGAGGTCCACCACGGCCACGCCGCGCGCGCGCAGGTCGGGCACCAGCGCCTGACTGCGACCGTGGGGCAGGGCCACGAACACGACGTCGGCCGCGACGTCGGCGACCCTCGCCGTTGGTTGGTACACGAGACCGGGGTAGAGCCCCGCGAGGGCCGGCGCGTGGGCCGCGACCGACTTGCCGGCGTTGGACTCACCCGTCGCCAGCACGACGTCGAGTTCGGGGTGCGCCCCCGCGAGGCGCAAGACCTCGAGGCCGGCGTATCCAGTTGCTCCCACCACGGCGATTCGCATACTGACATTTTATGCACAAAGATAAGCAAAAGCGCAACACCGGGGGGGACCCGCTAGACTGGACGGGTGACTCGCAAGGGCTGGCTCCTCTTCAGCGTCATGGCGGTGCTCTGGGGCATCCCCTACCTGCTGATCCGCGTCGCGGTGCGCCAGCTCGACCCCGGAGTCCTCGTGCTGTTTCGTACCGCGCCCGCCGCCCTGCTCTTGGTGCCCGTCGTGACGCACCAGCGGGCCTGGCGCGCGCTGGTGCGGAACGTGCGATGGATCGTCGTCTTCGGCGTCGTGGAGTTCGGCATCCCCTGGTACCTCATGTCCACGTCCGAACGCCACATCAACTCCTCGCTGACGTCCCTGATCATCTGCGCGGTGCCGTTGTTCTCCGTCGTGGCCAGTCGCTTCACCCGAACCCACGAACCCATCGGGGCGCGCCGCGGCGCGGGACTGGCGGCCGGCGCCGTGGGGGTGGCCCTGCTGGTCGGACTGGACCTCACGGGGGGCTCGATCACCTGGATCGGCCTGATGTCGATCGTGTGCGTGGGCTACGCCATCGGTCCCCTCATCTTGGCCACGAAATTGCGCGACGTGCCCGGACCCGCCGTGGTCTGTGGCGCCGCCGGCGTCGTGGCCCTCGCCTGGGTGCCCTACGACGTGTTCCACTGGCCCGCGCGCATCGGCGCGGAGACCTGGTGGTCGGTCGCGGTGCTGAGCGTGTTCTGCACCGCGGGCGCGGTCCTCGTCTTCTTCGAACTCATCAAGGAGGCGGGATCGAGCCGGTCCGTGGTGGTGGTCTACTCCAATACCGCCATCGCGGTGCTCCTCGGGGTGGTCGGACTACACGAGCCCTTCACCGTCGGCATCGCCCTGGGCTTCCCGCTCATCGTGCTCGGGTCCTACCTCGCCACCAGCGTCGCGCGCGGGGCCGCGACGCACGCGAGCCGCGACGCGAACCTCCCCATCTACGAGTAGCCACAGGGCGTCGTCGCTCGTGACCAACTCGGCGCGGTGACCCTCCTCGACGGGCCCGTGGTGGATCACGTCGACCTCGTCGACCGGGGCGTCGACCACCTCGGCCACCGCCTGCCAGACCGCGGCGTTGTTGACGTGACCAATGACGTCGAGGTCGGCGCGCCGTAGCGGCCACGTCCGTCGCGGGGCGCCCTCGGGCGGGGCGCTCGTCGGCACCCGCCCCGAGACCCGTCGCCCCCTCATCGCTTCGCCGAAGATCTCGTAGAACGTCGCGGGGATGCGCACGGGAAAGCCGCGCGGATCGACGGGCACCCAGAGCGAGGACGCCTCGAGCACCAGTCGGCCCTCCACGTAGACGTTGGTGCGTCGCTCGGCCCACGCCGCGCCCACGCCGGCGCAGAACGTCGTGAGGGTCAGTCGGTCGTAGAGCCGCGGCCACTCCCCCACCGCTCGAAAAGAGGTGCGCCGCGCCAACCACAGCGCGTCGGTGACGATGCCGCAGTCCTCCCAGTCCTCGGTGGCCGCGTCCTGGAGCGCGCGCGCCACCCCGTCCAGGCGCCAGTCGCCCGAGGGCAAGGCGTCACTGAGGCGCACCACCGTGCTCATCGAGAACCGCCGCCCCACCGAGGGTTCGGGCACGTAGTCGCGCGTCGCGGGCTCGGCCACTCAGGACCTCAGCTCGGCGCCGAGCGCGCGCGCCGCGACGATCAGGGTCTCGCGCGCCCTCGCCACGTCCGACTCGCTCAGGGTCTTCTCCGGTGAGGTGAAGCGAACGTTGTAGGCCAGCGAGCGCGTGCCCGCGGCGAGCGCGCTGGCGCGGTAGACGTCGAAGAGCGTGACGTCCTCGACCAAGTCCGACGCCGACATCAGCACTTCGGCCAGGTCGACGGCGTGGACCCCCTGGGGAACCACGAAGGCGAGGTCGACGAGGGCGACGGGGTATCGCCCCGGCACCGTCACGATCTGATCGAGCTCCGCGTCCAGGGTCAGTTCGAAGAGCACGTCCAGGTCCACGTCGAGCACGCCCAGTCGCCGCGACGTCGTGGTGAGGGCGGCGACCAGGCGCGCGTCGACCTCGCCCACGTAGCCCACCCGTCGATTGGTGCCGCGCTCGATCAACTCGGCGGTGCGCGTCGGGTGAAGGCCGGGGGCGGCGTCGTCCCGCGAGCGCACGACGACGTCGTGGATGCCCAGGCGCGTCGCCAGGGCGCACCACGTGGCCACGGCGGTGCGCGCGTCGTCGTGCTCGCGCCCGAGGACCACGGTGAGCCGTTCGTTCTCCTGGGGCAGGGCGAGGGCGAGGGTCGCGCCGGCCCCCCCGCGGGTGCGCCGCGGCTCGTCGGCCACCGCGGGGTGCACGAAGACGCTGCCGATCTCGCCCATCGCCACGTCACCCAAGCCGCGTTCGGCGTTCTTGCCCCACGCGCGCACCAGACCGACCAACATCGACGAGCGCAGCACCGCCTCCTCGGCGGCCAGCGGGTTCGTGACGCGCACGCGCGCCCCGCCCGGGACCAACAGGTCGAAGTCGGCGTCGCTCCCCAGGGTCGGGGTCCAGGCCTCGTGCACCCCCAGGTCCACCACGGTGTCGCGCAGACGCCGGCGCACGCGCTGTCGATCGCTCAGGGCGCCCGGCGCGGGCCACGTCGGCGTGCGTCGCGGCAGGCGCGAGTACCCGTAGAGGCGAGCGATCTCCTCGATCACGTCGGCGCGCCCCGCGGCCCCGGTACGCACGTCGAGGCGGGCGCTCGGCGCGGTGATCGACCAGGGACCCTCGCCCGTCACGCGAAACTGCAGTCCCTCGAGAATGCGCTTGACGTCGTCGTCGGACACGGCGAGGCCCAGGGCGCGTTCGAGGTCACCCTCGCGCAGCGTCACGGTGGGCGCCGTGGGGACCACGCCCGCGACGTCGAGCGGCGCCGCCATCCAGCGCACCTCGGGGTTGCTCTCGCGCAGCAGCGCGACGAATCGGGCCGCCGCCACCAGCGCCAGCTCGGGATCGACGCCGCGCTCGAAGCGATTCGACGCCTCCGAGCGCAGGGCGTGACGCTTCGAGGACCGCGCGATACTCATCGGGTCGAAGAAGGCGGCCTCGAGGAGGACGTCGGTGGTACCGGGCGAGATCTCGCTCGCGGCGCCCCCCATGATCCCCCCGAGTCCCAGGACGCGGTCGTCGCCGTCCACGATGACGCAGTCCTCGCCGGTGTCGCCCAAACCACGACCCGGCTGCGCCAGGGCGCGTTCGACTCCGTCCAGCGTCGTCAAGGTCTCGCCCGCCCGGGCGCGACGCGCGCGCAGGGTGCGCCCCGCGACCCGGGCGGCGTCGTAGGGGTGCGTCGGCTGACCGAGCTCGAGCATCACCAGGTTCGACGCGTCGACCACGTTGGAGATGGGTCGCATCCCCGCCATCGTGAGGCGACGGGCCAGGTGCGCGGGCGAGGGGCGCACCACCACGCCGCGCAGCGCCGACACCGTGAGTCGACCGCACAGGTCGGGGTCGTCGATGCCCGCCCCGGCGTAGGTGACCGTCTCGTCGGTCTCGTCGGGTCGCGCGAGGTCTGGTTCGCGCAGCGCGCGACCCAGGCGGGTGGCGAGGTCGCGCGCCACCCCGCGCACGCTCCACGCGTCGGGTCGATTTCCCTCGATCGAGATATCGAACACCACGTCACGGGTGATCCCCAGCGCCGCCAGGAGGGGCTGGACGACCACGGGATCGTCGCTCAATCGTAACTCGCGCGCCGAACAAAGCATCCCGTGCGAGGTGACGCCGCGCATCCGACGCTCGGCGATCTCGAATCCGCCCGGCAAGACGGCGCCGACGGGGGCCAGCGGCACGTGATCGCCCACCGCGAAGTTCATCGCCCCGCAGACGATCTCGAGGGGCCCGTCACCCGCGTCCACGGTGACCAGACGCACCCGATCGGCTCCCTCGATGGCGCGCACCTCGTCGATGCGCGCCACCACGACGTCCTCGAGTCCCTCGCCCACCCTCTCGACACCCTCGACCACCAGACCCAGGTCGTCGAGGACGCCCGTGAGCTCGCCGACGCTCTCGTCGAGGTCGACGAAGTCCCGCAACCACGACAGGGGGATCTTCATGAGAACTGCCGCAGGAATCGAACGTCGTTTTCAATGAGGGCGCGCATGTCGGCGATCTGGTGGCGCATCTGCGCGCAGCGGTCGATACCGAAGCCGAAGGCGAAACCGCTCCACTCGTCACCGTCGATGCCCACCGCCTCGAGCACGGCGGGGTCGAGCATGCCACAGCCCCCCAGTTCGATCCACCCCGTGTGCGAGCAGGTGCGACACCCGTCGCCGCGACAGATGGTGCACGTGATCTCGAACTCCGCCGACGGCTCGGTGAAGGGGAAGTACGCGGGGCGCAGGCGCGAGGAGATGTCGGCGCCGAAGTACGCGTGCGTGAAGGTCTCAATCACGCCCGCCAGGTCGGCGAAACTGATCCCCCGGTCCACGACCAGGCCTTCGATCTGGTGGAACGCCGCCAGGTGGCGCGCGTCGGGTGTGTCGCGGCGATAGCAGCGCCCGGGCATCACGCTGTGAATCGGCAACGAATCGTCCGCCACCGCGCGCTCCATGAGGTGGATCTGCGTGGGCGACGTGTGCGTGCGCAGGACGACGGTCTCGGGCTCGCCGAGGTCGACGTAGAACGTGTCCCACATCCCGCGCGCGGGATGGGCGGGGGGGATGTTGAGAGCCTCGAAGTTGTACCAGTCACTCTCGACCTCGGGGCCCTCCGAGACGCGAAAGCCCATCGCGACGAAGACGTCCTCGAGTTGGCGTTGCGTCGCGGCCACGATACCGGGGTGGCCCACCGCCACGGGTGCGTGCACCTGCGCCAGGACCACGTCGCCGAGGTCGAGGCGATCCGCCTCCAGCGCCGCCGAGCGCGCCGAGCGCTCCAGCGTCGCGCGGTGCGTCGCGAAGGCCTCCTCGACCACTCGTCGGGCCTCTTGGAGCTGGGCGCCGGCGGCCTTACGCTCCTCGGGGGCGAGGGCGCCGAGGGACTTCTGCAGACTCGAGAGCACGGAACGCTTACCGATGAGAAAGGGCTCGTCGGCCTGCAGGTCCGCGAGGGTGGTGGCCAGGTGCACACGGGAGATGAGATCCGCGACGTGCGTCGAGAGCTCGGCGAGGGGCGAGGTCGTCATATCCCTCAAGGCTACGAGGTTCTCAGACGTCGGTGGTGGCGCGGCGCTGTCGCAGGGCCTCGAAGGCGATGAGCGACGCCGCCACGCCCGCGTTGAGCGACTCCGCCGTGCCCACCATCTCAATCGTCATCCGCGCGTCACAGCGCGCCAGTGCGTCCTCGCTCAGGCCCGCGGACTCGTTACCGATGAGCACCGCGCAGGGACCGCGCAGGTCGCAGTCCTGGTAGGGCGTGGCCCCTCGCAACACCGTCGCGTAGGAACGCACCCCGCGAGCGCGTAGGTGGGTGGTCGCCGCGTCGAGGGACGCCTCGACCAGGGACACGCGAAAGATCGCGCCGGCGGTGGCCCGCAGCGTCTTGGGGTTGTAGGGGTCGACGCAGTCGCCGCTCAGGATGATCGTGCGCACGCCGGCGGCGTCCGCGGAGCGGATAATCGTGCCCAGGTTCCCGGGGTCGCGCAGGTTGTCGAGTACCAGGACCAGACCGTCGAGCGCCGCGCGGGTCAACTCCTCGGTCGAGAACTGCACGGTGGCCAGGACCGGCTGTGGCGTGGCGGCGTCGGCGACGCGCTCGAGGACCCCCGGTGCGAGGTCGAACACGGCGACGCCCTCGTCGCGCGCGCGCTCGATCACGCGCGCCACCTCGGGCCCCCCGCGGGCGTCACGGTCGACGTAAAGCGCGTCGATCGCCGCGCGCGCGTCGAACGCCGCGCTGACCAGATCGGGCCCCTCGATGACGCAGACGCCCTCGGCCCAGCGTTCGCTGCGCTTGGCTAACAGGCGTCGGAGCCGACGCACGCGCTCGTGAGTCGACCCCAACGCCTCAGTCAGAAGGGCCTACTTCGCCAGGGCGTCGCTGGCCCGGGTGACCAACGCGGCGAACGCGGCGGCGTCGTTGACGGCCAGGTCCGCGAGCATGCGGCGGTCGACCTCGATGCCGGCGGCGTTGAGGCCCGCGATGAAGCGGCTGTAACTCACCCCCTGCAGGCGCGTCCCGGCGTTGATGCGCTGGATCCAGAGTCGGCGCATCTCACCCTTGCGGGCGCGACGGTCGCGAAAGGCGTAGACGCCCGCGTGCTGGACGGCCTGGTTCGCGGCGCGGAACGTACGGCTGCGATCGCCGTAGTAGCCCTTGGCCTGCTCGAGAACTGCCTTGTGGTGCTTCTTGGCGTTTACCGCCCGCTTGACTCGTGCCATGTCAGTGTCTCCTCACTCGTTCCTTACAGACCCAACATCTTCTTGATGTTCTTCTCGATGCCTGGCGAGATGTCCGTCTCGCGACCCAGTCGGCGCGAGCGGACCGACGACTTCTTCTCCATGATGTGGCCGCGGAATGCCTTGCGGCGACGCAGGCGGCCGGTGCCCGTGATCTTGATG
>JAKCEC010000066.1 GCA_021841725.1 Actinomycetes bacterium
AGTTGGGTCATGGGTCGCACCATGCCCGACGACGTGCCGATCGAGGCGAAGATGGTCTCCAAGGCCATCGAGCGCGCGCAGAACACCGTCGAGGGGCGCAACGCCGAGATCCGCAAGGACGTGCTCAAGTACGACGAGGTGATGAACGAGCAGCGCAAGGTCATCTACGGACGACGCCAGATGGTGATCGACGGCGAGGACATGCACGACATGACCATCGACCTCATCGAAGAGGTCCTCACCGCGGTGGTACTGCACCAGCTCGACAGCGAGTTTTACGAGGAGTGGGACCTGCGGGCCCTGATCAACGAACTGATGAGTTTCTACCCGGTCACCCTCTCGGAGGAGACGCTCGGCGTCTACGGGGAGCGCGACGACATCGTCGCGCTCGTCATCGAAGACGCCCTCAAGCTCTACGAGGCCAAGTGCGCCGCTTTCCCGGAGGGCCTCGAGACCGCGAAGGAGATCGAGCGTGACGTGATGCTCCAGGTGGTGGACCAGCGTTGGCGCGAGCACCTCTCGGACATGGACTACCTGCGCGACGGCATCTACCTGCGCCAGGTGGCCCAGCAGGACCCCCTGACCGCCTGGCAGAAGGAGGGCTACGAGCTCTTCGAGCAACTCCTGGTGTCCATCAACCGCGACTACGTGCGTTACATCACCCACGTCGAGGCGCAGGTCGTCGAAGAGGAGGCCGCGCTGGCCGAGGCGGCGGATTCGGGTCTCGAGAACGCGGTGACCAACGTCGACGTGGTGGCCGAGGGTGAGATCGGACTACCGGTGCACGGCGGCGCGGCGCCCCCCGGGACCAAGCCCGCACCGCGCGAAGGTGACAAGATCGGTCGCAACGAGCCGTGCTGGTGCGGGTCGGGGCGAAAGTTCAAGCAGTGCCATGGCCGACCTTAAGGCCGAGAACGCGCTGCGCGACGCCCTCTCGACACTCGAAGAACTCGAGGGTCGCTGGGCGGCGGCGCGCGACTACCTCAAGATCGACGAGCGTCGACAACGCCACGGCGCGCTGAGCGTCGCGGCGGCCGACCCGGACCTGTGGTCGAACCAGGATCACGCCCGCGAGGTCACGACCGAACTCGGGCGCCTCAGCACCGACCTCGAGGGATTCGACGCCCTGCGCGCCCACCTCGACGACGCCGCGGTGCTCGCGGAGTTCTCGCGGGAGGCACTGGCGAGCGGGGAGGCCGACTGGTCACTCCTGAGCGAACTCTCCGCGACGGTGGCCCACATCAGCGCCGCGATCACCGCGCTCGAGACCCAGAGTCTCTTCAGCGGGCCCTACGACGAGAACGACGCCATCGTGGAACTGCACGCGGGCGCGGGCGGGACTGACGCGCAGGACTGGACCGAGATGCTCATGCGCATGTACCTGCGCTGGGCGGAGCGCCGGGGCTTCAGCGTCGAGGTCGACGAAGCCACGGAGGGTCAAGAAGCCGGGCTCTTGTCGGCGACCTTCATCGTCAAGGGGCGTTTCGCCTACGGCTGGTTGGGGGCCGAACGCGGCGTGCACCGTCTGGTGCGCATCAGCCCCTTCGACTCCCAGGCGCGCCGCCAGACGAGTTTCGCGAGTCTCGAGGTCACGCCGCTGCTCGAGGACGACGGCGAGGTCGAGATCGACGAGAAGGATCTGCGCATCGACACCTACCGCGCCTCGGGCGCCGGTGGGCAGCACATCAACAAGACCGACTCCGCGGTGCGCATCACGCACCTGCCGACCAATGTTGTCGTCAGTTGCCAAAACGAGCGTTCCCAGCACCAGAACCGCGACCGCGCGATGCAGATCCTGGTGGCCAAACTCGCCGAGCGCGCGCGCGCCGAGCGCCAGGCCGAACTCGACGCCCTCAGCGGCAACCGCGGGGACAACGCCTGGGGCTCGCAGATCCGCTCCTACGTCCAGGCCCCGTACCAACTGGTGAAGGACCACCGCACCGACTTCGAGACCGGCAACGTCGACGCCGTCCTCGACGGTGACCTGGACGGGTTCATGGAAGCCGAGCTGCGCCGTCAACGCGCGCGGGTCTAAGAAGTTGGCGCAGCCAGTGATTGCGGGGCTCCCTGGCGCCGTCGCGCGCGAACCCCAAACTAGAATGTGTCAATAACTGCGCCACGGTACCGGTGGCGCGTCATCGATTGAGGAGGTGTGACCGTGATTCGATTCGAGAACGTCTCCAAGACGTACAAGAACGGAACCCCCGCCCTCACCAACATTTCGCTGGACATCGAAAAGGGCGAGTTCGTCTTCTTGGTGGGAGCGTCGGGTTCGGGAAAGACGACTTTCCTGCGACTGTTGTTGCGTGAAGAGCTACCCGACCAGGGGAGGATTCTGGAGGCGGGCCGCGACATCGGCAGTCTGTCCAAGTGGCGCGTCCCGTACCTGCGCCGCAACATCGGCTGCGTCTTTCAGGATTTTCGCCTGCTGCCCAACAAGACGGTTTTCGAGAACGTGGCGTTCGCCCTCGAGGTCATCGGGCGACCGCGCACCACCGTGGAGAATCAGGTGCCCCAGATCTTGGATCTGGTGGGTTTGGGCGCGAAGGCCGACAACCTGCCGAGCGAACTCTCCGGCGGTGAGCAACAGCGTGTCGCCGTGGCGCGCGCCTTCGTGAACCGACCCCTCATCTTGTTGGCCGACGAACCGACCGGCAACCTCGACCCGACGAACTCCGAGTCGATCATGGCCCTGCTCGAGCGGATCAACCGCACCGGCACGACCGTGGTGATGGCGACGCACGACAAGGCGTTGGTGGACCGTATGCGCCGACGCGTCATCGAGCTGGACCGGGGCGAACTAATCCGTGACCAGGTTCGCGGGGTCTACGGCGTGGAAGAAGGGCTGGCCATCTGATGCGCGTCTACCTCCGTTACGCTTTTAAGGAAACCTTCTCCAACCTCTGGCGAAACCGCATGATGACCATCGCCGCCGTGCTGACGGTGGCCGTGTCACTGTCGTTGGTCGGTGGGGCCCTCCTGCTCAAGCAGAGCGCCGCCCAGGCCTCGGCGAGCTGGCAGCGCGGCACGCAGGTGCGGATCTGGTTGAGTTCGACGGCGACCGCGGGCGAGATCAACTCGGTGAAGACCCAGTTGGCTCAGATGCCCATCGTCAAGAGTTGCTACTACACCACGCAGCTCCAGGATTACAACGAGGCGCGCAGCACCGTACCCATCGACGAATTCCAGGCCCTCAAGGTCGCCGACATGCCGACGTCGTTTCGGTGTACGCCCACGGTGCCCACCGACGCGTTGACGGTCATCTCGACCTTCCTGCACCAGCCGGGCGTCCTGACCGTGACCGCGCCGGTGCAGCAGATCCGTGAGATGAGCCACACGATCCGAATCCTTCAGGTGGTCTTCTTGGCGTTGGCGGGCGTCTTGTTGCTCTCGGCGTCGGTGCTCATCCTTAACACCATCCGAATGGCCATCTTTACCCGTCGCCGGGAGGTGTCGGTCATGAAGTTGGTCGGGGCGACCAACTGGTTCATTCGGGTGCCCTACATCACCGAGGGATTCATCCAGGGCCTCCTGGGCTCGGGGGTGGCGATGCTCGCCGTTTGGGCCTTCCACGTCTGGTACCCCCTGCACAACGAGTTCGCCCTCGACGCCGCCAAGGTCTGGGGCACCAATATCGTGGTGCTGGTGGTCGGTGCGTTCATCGGCTCGGTGGGTTCGGCCGTGGCGATTCGGCGATTTCTCGACGTCTAGTCGGGCGCTTTCTCGAAGTCGATGGCCAGGGAGTTGACGCAGTAACGCAGTCCGGTGGGCGTGGGTCCGTCGGGGAAGACGTGACCGAGGTGCCCGCCGCAGCGCGAACACAGGATCTCGACACGACGCTGCAAGAGCGAGTGGTCCTCGCGCTCGACGACGCTGCCGGGCGCACACGCGTCGAAACTCGGCCACCCGCAACCCGAATCGAATTTCTGCTCGCTGCGAAAGAGCACTTGGCCGCACCCGCCGCACGAGAAGAGACCCTCGTCGTCGACGTGCAACAGCGCACCCGTGAAGGGGCGTTCGGTCGCGGCGCGACGCAGGACGTCGAAGCGCTCGGGGGGGAGAGCGGCCCGCCACTCCTCGTCGGTCTTGGTCACGTCGAAGTCCATGGTGTCATCGTAGGAGTCGACCACGGTGCCGTGACCACGTCGGCGCGGCTGTTGCGGCGTCCCTAAAAATACCGTGGCCGCGGTGCCTCGGGGGGCGTGCGCGGAAATTCGGCCTCGTCGTGCAGCAGGCGCTCGACCGCCCCGGCGATGCCCGCGGGGTCGAGACCGATCTCCTCGAGCAGGGCGTCGGCCTGGTGGTGCTCGAGGTACGCGCGCGGCACCCCCAGGATGCGCGTGGTGGGGAAGGGGCGTCCGAGTTCCTGGGCCCGGCTTCGCACGGCCGATACCATCAAGGTGCCCGCACCGCCGTGGCGCGTGCCGTCCTCGATGGTGATCACCCGGTCGTGGCGCACCGCGTCGTCGATCATCTCGGGGTCGGGCGGTAGCACCCGCACGTCGTAGAGCGTGATCCGCGGCGCGTCGGCCAGGAGGGCGAGGGCCTCGAAGGCGCTCGCCGCCATCTTGCCCAGGGCCAGCACGCACAGTGACCCGTCGCCTCGCTGTACCCGGCGCGCGCGCAGTCCCTCGCCGTGGTGGCCGTCGAAGGGACGCGGTGGGGTCTTGGGGAAGCGCAGGGCACTGGGCCCGTTCAGGGCGAGGGCGCTCGAGAGCATCACGGGGATCTCGGCGGCGCTCGAGGGCGCGAAGACCGTCATGTTCGGGATGGCCAGGCAGAGCGCGATGTCGAGGATCCCGTGGTGCGAGGGCCCGTCGTCGCCGGTGATTCCGGCGCGGTCGAAGACGAAGACGACCGGCAGGTCCAGGAGACCCACGTCGAGGTTGGCCTGGTCGAAGGCGCGGGCGAAGAACGTGGAGTAGAAGGCCACGACCGGCTTCAGCCCGCCCATCGCCATGCCGGCGGCGGCCGTGACGGCGTGCTGTTCGGCGATGCCCACGTCGAAGAACCGGCGCGGGTAGGCCTCCTGGAAGGGCAGGAGGCCCGTCGGTCCGGCCATCGCCGCGGTGATGGCCACCAGTCGATCGTCGCGGCGCGCCTCCGTCATGAGGGCCTCGGAAAAGAGCTGGGTGAAGGAGAGGGGGATCACGTCCTCGTCGTTGAGGCGCGGGGGCAGTTTGTAGTCGTGCATCCGCAACATGTCCGAGGTCGCGGGTTCGTAGCCGCGACCCTTCTCGGTCAACGCGTGAACCACGATGGGCCCGTCCCACTGGGCGGCTGAGCGCAGCGTGGCCTCGAGGACTTCGATGTTGTGTCCGTCGATGGGTCCGACGTAGCGCACGCCGAGGTTCTCAAAGAACGTGTGCGGCGTCACCATCTCGCGCACCACCGAGGTGAACCCGTCGATCCCGAGGTAGGCCGCCTTGCCGAGGCGCGGCAGGCGCGGCACCATGCGGCGGATGCGCTGGCGCCACGTCAGGTAGGTCTTGTTGAGGCGCAGCGTCGTCAGGGACGTGGAGAGCCGAGAGATGGTGGGCGCGTAACTGCGCCCGTTATCGTTGAGCACGATGACCACGCGCTGTCCGCTGACGCCCAGGTTGTTGAGGGCCTCGTAGGCCATCCCCCCGGTCAGTGAGCCGTCACCGACGATGGCCACGACGTGGCGACTGCCCCCGTGTCCGATCAGCTCGTGTCGGGCCTCGAGGGCCACCGACATCCCGTGGGCGTAGGAGAGCGCGGTCGAGGCGTGCGACGATTCGATCCAGTCGTGCTGGCTCTCGGTGCGGTTGGGGTAACCCGACAGGCCCCCGCGTTTGCGCAGGGCCTTGAAACCGTACCGTCGTCCCGTGAGGAGCTTGTGGACGTAGGACTGGTGTCCGGTGTCGAAGAGCAAGACATCGTGGGGCGAGGTGAACACCCGGTGCAGGGCGAGGGTCAGTTCGACGACGCCCAGGTTCGAACCCAGGTGCCCGCCGGTGTTCTTGACCGACGTGATGATGAAGTCACGGATCTCGGCGCTGAGCTCGTCGAGCTCCTCAAAGGAGAGCGCCTGCAGGTCGGCGGGAGACTCAATCGACGGCAAAATCACATTGGACAGCCTAGTTCTGTCGCCCCTCGCCCCCGCCGCGAGAGACCAGGACCTTTGGCGTCGCGCACGTCGTGACGCGCGCGACGCGAGGGCGGCGGCGGGCCCGCGGTTGCCGGGTGCGTTCCTCTTATACTTCGCCCTATGGCCGTATTCTTCTGGGTTGTCATCATTGTGATGAGTTCTCTGGCGGAGTTGCACACCAACGCCCTGGCGGCCCTCTTCGTGGGCGTGGGGGCGGGCGTGGCCTTCGTCGTGGCCCTGGGGGGTGCGTCGTTCCCGGTGCAGGCGCTGGTGTGGTTACTCGTGACCGCCACCACCATGGCCTTCGTGCGTCCGCTGGCGCTCAAGAAGTTGCGCTCGCCCGGCGGTGACCTGGCCCACCCGATCTCCACCAGTCTGACCGGCCAATTCGGCGTGGTCGACGAGGAGGTCGGCGACGAGGTCCACCCGGGTCGCGTCACCATCCGCGGCGAACACTGGCGCGCGGTGAGCGACGCCGGTACGAACATCGCGGTGGCCACCCCGGTGGTGGTCACCAAGGCCTTCGGCACGACCCTGTGGGTGGAACCGCGCGACCGCGCCGCGCCGTCGTCCTAGGCGGGGGGCGCGGAGGGCGAAGCGACCGGGACGTCGGCCATCACGCTGCGTAGCGCCTGGGCGGCCCCGAGGAGGGCGGCACTCTCGGCGGGGATGATCAGTTTGGTGTTCTCGGACGCGGCGAACTTGGCGAGGGTGTCGAGCTGCAGGATTGCCACCAGGGTCGGGTCCGGTGTCTGGTCCTTGATGGCGGGGTAGACCAGGGCGTCGGCCTGCGCGAAAACGTCGGCCCGTCCGGAGGCGATTTGCGCGCCGTGCTCGGCGTAGCGCTCATCGGGATGGCCGGCGGCCGCGCCGGCGCCGGCTTCGACCGGGACGTTGTGGCCGGCCTTGGTGCGGAGCGGAACTG
>JAKCEC010000067.1 GCA_021841725.1 Actinomycetes bacterium
GACCCCGCGTCCTGGTGGCGCGACGACCGCGATGAACGTACTGAGCCACGAGGAGGCGGTGGCGGCGCTTCGCCGCGGTGACGTCGTGGCCGTGCCGACCGATACCGTCTACGGTGTCGCGGCGCGCTTCCTCGACGCGGCGGCGGTGCGCCGGCTCTTCGAGGTGAAACGTCGACCCGCCGAGGTGGCCCTGCCGGTCTTGATCGAGTCGCTGCACTCCCTCGCCGCACTCGAGGTGGACTGGTCCGAGCAGGCCCGGGCCCTGGCCACGGCCTTCTGGCCCGGGCCCCTCACCATCGTGGTGGGGACCACCGCCGCGACGGCGGCCCGGGTGGGGGCGACGCACACCCTCGGGGTGCGCTGGCCGCGTCACCCCCAACTCGCCGCCCTCATCGCCGAGTGCGGACCGCTGGCGGTGACCAGCGCCAACGAGCACGGACGACCGCCCTGCACCAACGCGGACGCGGTGCGCGCCGTCGCGTGGGGGGCTCGCGTGGCGGGTGTCCTCGACGGGGGGGAGTGCGACGGGGCCGTGTCGAGCGTGGTCGAGTTGACGGCGTCGGGGTGGCGCCTCCGCCGCCGCGGCGCGGTGTCCCCCGACGCCATCGCCGCGATTCTGGGACCCGAGGCTCGCGGCGACGACCACTAGGGTGGTGATATGAAAATCGCCCTCGGAGCGGATCACGCCGGGTATGAACTCAAGGCGTTACTCGTGACGACGCTGCAGGAGTGGGGTCACGAGGTCGTCGACCTCGGCACCGACGACGCCCACACCTCGGTCGACTACCCCGACTTCGGCGCCGCGGTGGCCCACCACGTCGCCAACGGTGACGCTGATTTGGGCGTCGCGGTGTGCGGTTCAGGGATTGGGATCTCCATCGCGGCGAACAAGGTGCCGGGCGTGCGCGCGGCCCTGGTGCACGACGCGACCTCGGCGCGTCTCGCGCGCGAGCACAATCACGCCAATGTGCTGTGTCTCGGGGCGCGCCTCATCGGTCCCCCGGTGGCGCAGGACGCCCTCGCCGCGTGGCTCGGCGCCGAACCCGGCGCCGGACGCCACCTCGCGCGCATCGACAAACTCAGTCAACTCGATCACCGCGCCTAGCGCACAGAAAGGTTCCTCGTGAGCTCACCCTTTGACGCCTTCATCACCAACGACGACGAGGTCGTGGACCTCTTGTCCCAGGAGTGGCAGCGCCAGACCACCACGCTGCAACTCATCGCGAGCGAGAATTTCGCCTCGCCCGCGGTCATGGCCGCGACGGGGTCGGTACTCACGAACAAGTACGCCGAGGGCTACCCCGGTCGCCGGTACTACGGGGGGAACCAGATCGTCGACGAGATCGAGGACTTGGCGCGACGTCGCCTCACCGGTCTCTTCGGGGCCGATCACGCCAACGTCCAGCCTCACTCGGGGGCGAACGCCAACGTGGCGGTGTACCAGGCGCTCCTCGCCCCGGGCGATACCGTCTTGGCGATGCGCCTCGATCAGGGTGGCCACCTCACGCACGGGTCGCCCGTGTCGATGACGTCCACCGCGTGGAACTTCGTGTCCTACGGCGTGACGGCGCGCAACGACGACCCCGCCGCCCCGGGTGAGATGATCGACTTCGATCACGTGCGCGCGATGGCGCTCGAGCACCGACCCCGGATGATCGTCGCCGGCGCCACCGCGTACGCGCGTCGCATCGACCCGGCCCCGTTCCGCGAGATCGCCGACGAAGTGGGCGCCCTGTTGATGTTCGACTCGGCGCACGTGGCGGGACTGATCGCGGGCGGCTCGCACCCCAATCCCGTGCCCTACGCCGACGTGGTGACCTTCACGACGCATAAGACCCTGCGCGGTCCGCGTGGCGGGGCCATCCTGTGCCGGAGCGATCACGCCAAGGCCGTCGACATGGCGGTGTTCCCGGGCCAACAGGGCGGTCCCCTCGAGCACGCGATCGCCGCCAAGGCGGTGGCCTTCAAGGAGGCGGCCCACCCGTCATTCGCCACGTACACCGCCCAGGTGGTCGACAACTCGCGCGCCTTCGCCCGAGCCCTGGCCCAGGAGGGATTCCGTCTCGTGTCGGGGGGCACCGACAACCACATGGTGCTGCTCGACCTTCGCGAGTTCGACGCCGAACTGACCGGCAAGGTCGCCCAGGAGGTACTCGACCGGGCGGGCATCACCACGAATCGCAACACCATCCCCGACGACCCCCGCAGCGCCTTCATCACGTCGGGGCTGCGCGTGGGCACCGCGGCCGAGACCACGGCCGGATTGGGCGAGGGTGAGTTCGCGACCGTGGCCGCGTTGATGGCCCGGGCCCTGCGCGGACGCGAGGACGAGACGGTCGTGGCCGCGGTGCGCGACACGGTGGCCGAACTCTGCGGGCGCTTCAACCCGTACGCCAGTTTCACGAAGTAGACCATGAGCGCCCTGGGCACCTACGGGATCATCGCCCTGGTAGGAGCCCTGATCACCCTGGTGACCAATCCGCCGGCGCGCCGCATCGCCGTCGCGATCAATTACAGTGCGCAGCCCGACGACCGAAAGGTGCACCAGGTGATCACCCCCTACGGGGGCGGGGGCGCGATGTTCGTGGGATTCTGCGTCGCCCTAGTGGGGGCGTTCGTCCTGCCGACGACGCGCGCGGTGATCGAATCCTCCCACGAGATGCTCGGGGTGCTCTTGGCCACCGGGGTCATGTTCGTGGTCGGGGTGGTGGACGACTTTCGCGAGATGAGCGCCCCCGCCAAGGTCGCCGGCCAGGTGCTGGCCGCCACGATCCTGTACTTCAGCGGCTGCACGATGTACCAGCTCAAGCTGCCCTTCGCGGGGTTCATCGTGCTGGGACCGTCCACGCTGCCGATCATCACCGCGGTGTGGGTGTTCGCCCTGTCCAACGCGGTAAATCTGATTGACGGCCTCGACGGCCTCGCGGGGGGGATCGTGGCCATCGCCTCGGGGACGCTCTGCGTCTACGGCCTGCGACTCGAGGACCTCGGGCTCCTGCCCACGACCAACGTGGGCCCGCTCATCGCGGCCATCACCTTCGGCATCTGCGTGGGGTTCCTGCGCGACAATTTCCACCCCGCCAAACTCTTCATGGGCGACGCCGGAGCCCTCATGCTGGGCCTGTTGATGTCCGCGTCCACGATGGTGATCGGCGGGCGCACGCCGCCCGCGAGTGGCGTGACCTTCTTCTTCTTCGCCCCACTGCTGATCCCGGTCTTCATCTTGGGGGTGCCCCTCACCGACGCGGTCTTCGCCTTCGTGCGACGCACGATGTCGGGACAGGGTTTTCACACCCCCGACAAGAACCACATCCACCACCGCCTCATGCGGCTCGGTCACGGGCACCGGCGCACCGTGATCATCCTGTGGCTGTGGACGGCGTTGCTGTGCGGCTTCGTACTCTTCCCGCTGTTCTACCCGCGCACGAACGTCTTCTTGCCGCTCGCGGTCGCGGTCTTGCTCATCGGTCTCTTCACTTGGTCGAGCCCCCTCTTGACGCGCGGGCGACGCCTCGAACACCGTCGCTACGAACGCGAGGAGGCGCACCATTGAGTGCGCGCGGGCCCGACCCCGACCAGGGTGACGCCCCTAAAGAGCCTGGTGGAGGCGGTGTCGCGGGACTGGCGGCGTTCGCCGTCATGGGTACGACGATCGCCACGTGCATCGGCGTCGGCGTCGTCGCGGGCATCTGGGCGGACAAAACTTGGCACACCTCACCCGCGGGGTTGCTAATAGGGATAGTGTTGGGGACGGTCGCCGCCGTGGTGAGCGTGGTTCAGCAAGTCCGGCGTTACCTCTAAAACCCAATCACCGTGCTTGAAAACCTCTCCCCGTCAACGTTGCCGCGCCTCCTACGCCGTACGGTGCTATCCGCGTTGGCCGCCGGGGCCGTCGGGTTCCTCATCGGTGAGATGATCAACGCCCTCGCCGGACTGGGCGTCGTGATCGGAGTGGGCCTCGCCATCTTGAACCTGCGCTTCCTCGACAAGCAGGTGGCCAAGGTCGAGGTGAAGGGTGAACAGAGCACCAAGGCCGTGCGCCGTCAACTCGGGGGCAACACCGTGGGCCGCCTATCGATCATGACCGTGGTCGCCATCGGGGCCCTCGTCGTGAACAAGGCGCTGGGAATAGGTATTGTTGCAGGGCTCGTGATTTATCAGATCGTTTTCGTCATCAACGTCTTCAGCGTGGTGGCGAAGCAGGGGGACATGTAGTGAAGACGCTGTACGCGGCGAAGACCATCGAGGTCGGGGTTCACCCGACCGCCCATCTCTTTGGATTGACCTTCGACACCGACATCATCATGTCGACCGTCCTGGCGTTCCTCATCTTCATGTACCTGGTGTTCGCCATGACCTCCAAGGTGACCGACGGCGTGCCCTCGAAGATCCAGATCTTCTGGGAGATGATCGTCGGAATGGTCACCGACCTCGCGGAGTCCGCCATGGGCGAGCGCGGCCGGCGCTTCGTCCCGCTGGGCGTGACCCTCTTCCTCTTCATCTTGATCTGTAACTGGATTGGCTTCTTGCCCACGTCGATGCACCCGGGTCAGTCCGGGGAGATCTTTCCCGCCCCGACCGGCGACGTGAACCTGCCCCTGGCGATGGCGGTCCTGGTGATCGTCTGGGTGCACGTCGAGTCGGTGCGCGCGCGCGGCCTGGGCGGATACTTCAAGCACTACGCGCAGCCCTACGCCGCACTCGCCCCGATCAACGTGATCGAAGAGATCACCAAGCCCATCACCATGACCTTCCGTCTCTTCGGCAACCTCTTCTCGGGCGGCCTGATGATTGCGGTGATGACCACGCTGTTGCCGATCTACGCCATCCCCTTCGGCGAGATCGTCTGGAAGCCCTTCGACGCCCTGATCGGCGTGATCCAGGCCTACATCTTCATGCTTCTCGCCGTCTTGTACTTCGGCATGGCCACGAGCCACGACGAATCGCACGACGAGCTCCCCGCCGAGACCCTCGGCGCGCTACAGGCCTCTCACTAACCCAACCCAGGAGGAAAGACAGAAATGGCAACTAATCCCAACGACATCGCGGCCGCAGTACGCAACGCCGGTGCACTCATCGGCGGCGGCCTCGCCCTCGGTGGTGGCGCCATCGGTGCAGCGATCGGTGACGGTCTGGCCGGTAGCCAGACCATCGCGGCGATCGCTCGTCAGCCGGAGATCGAGAACAAGGCCCGTCAGTACTTCTTCTTGACGGTCGGCCTGGTGGAGGCGATGTACTTCATCAACCTGCTGTTCATGGTCGTCTTCGTCTACGTCTTCAAGGCCAACTAGTTCCTTCGCGAGGGGTCGCTTCGACCCGTGCGCCGAGGCCGTTCAGTAAAGAAGGTCACCCGACATGAGTACAGGCTCTATCTTCCTCCTCCCCAACGGGACGTGGTTCGTGGAACTCGCGGTCGTCGTCATCATCCTGTGGGTCGTCACGAAGTACGCCCTGCCGATGTTGAACGCCGCCATCGAAGCGCGCCAGGACAAGATCCGTACCGCCCTCACCGCCGCCGACGAGGCGCGCGCCGCGGCCGACGCCGCGGGTGACGAGCGCGCGCGCGTACTCAACGAAGCCCGAGAGCAGGCCCGCGACATCGTGGCCAACGCGCAAGCGCTGTCCGATCAGGTCAAGGCGGAATCGGGGGGGCGCGGTCAGGCCGAGTACGACCGCATCGTGGCCCACGCCAACGCCGAGGTCGCCAGCGCGCGCCAGCGCGCGATCGACGAGGCGTCGGCGAGGATTGGCGAAATTGTCTTTGACCTCGTCGCCAAGGTCGTGGGCCGCGAGGTCGACCAGGCCGCGCACGAGGACCTGGTGCGTGAGGCCGTCGCGGCCCTGAGCGCCGAAGCGCAGAAGGAATCGAACCGCTAATCATGCTGCCCAAGCTCGAAGGATACGCCGCCGCACTCCTGGGTGCGTTGGACGACGCGGCGCGCGGAGTGGTCGTCGGTGAGTTGACCTCCCTGGAGCGCGCCGTGTTGGCCCAACCCGAGTTGCGCGGCGTGCTGAGCGACACGTCGCTGACCGGCGTCGTGCGGGGCCAGGTCCTGGACGACCTGCTCGCGTCCAAGGTCCACCCCGAGACCCGGCGCGTGGCGGTCTACGCCGCGAGCAACGCCCCCGCCCAGGAGGTCGCCTCGGCGATCGGGGAGCTCGCCCAGAGCGCGCTGACCTTCGCCGAGACCGGCACCCTGCACCCGCGGAGCCTCGGCCTCCTGTCGGCGCGCCGACGCGTCGCCGGCTACGCCGACGCCCTGCTCGAGGGCGTCGCCACGGGGGACTTCGCGCGCATCGAAGAGGAATTGTTCCGGTGGGCGCGCACGGTGGAGGAGAACCTCGACCTGCGCCGGGTGTTGCTCGACCGCGACGCGGCACTGGGCTCGCGCCTGGGCCTGGTGGACCAACTGCTGGGCGCCAAGGTCACGCCCGTCACGCTGCGCCTGGCGCGCTACGTGATCGAGGGGGGCCGGCCGCGCGACGTGGTGGGGACCCTCGATTTCCTGGTGGAGTACGTCGCGCAGGCGCGTCACTGGCGCGTCGCGCGCGTGTACACCGCGCGCCCCCTCGACGCCGACGACCAGGCCGACCTCGTCCGCTCGCTCGCGGCCCTCACCGGAGCCGACGTCGAGCTCCAGATCGCCGACGAGGCCGACTTGCTGGGCGGGGTGGTGGTCGAAGTGGGCGATGTTCGCCTCGACGCCTCGACGCGGGGCCGCCTCGCCGCGTTGCACGACTCCGTCTCGGCGGGTCACTTCTACGAATCCGCTTTGACTCGAAACGACTAGGAAAAGGAAACTGTGATGACTGAGCTCACCATTAGTGCCAACGAGATTACTGACGCCCTG
>JAKCEC010000068.1 GCA_021841725.1 Actinomycetes bacterium
CCGTGCTCGCGCATCAACTGTTCGCGCTCCTCGAAGGGCAGGGCGAACCAATTCTTCTCTTCACCGCGCCGCTTGGACATGGGGTAGAAGCAGAAGGCCTTCATGTCCGAGGGCGGCAAGACCGGGTAGAGGCGCGCGTTGATCATCTCCTCGGGCATCCCCAGGGCGTACTCCGAGACCTCGGTCACCGACACGTACGACTCCGAGACCACCAGCCCCGCCGCCTGGATCTTGGACTGGAACTTGCGCAGCTCCCACAGGTCTTCGCCGAGCACCATGAAGCACAGGTCCGCCTTGGCGCCCATGATGGCGGCCGTGACGACTTGCAGGCCCACGCTCAACGCCTCGTCCATGGCCTGGTGCACGACGGCGCGCTCGACGGGGTGCTCCACGTGACAAAAGAGGTGCAGGACGTTCAGGCCGCGCGACGGGGTGAGGGGTGTAGTGCTCATGGCCTCCATGATAGGGAGCGCGCCCCCACGAAAAACCGCGGGGCCCCGAAGGGCCCCGCGGTCACCGTACACACCTCGGTGTTTTAGTAGTCGTCCATTCCACCGCCGGGCATGGCCGGCGCGGCCTCTTCGGGCTTGTCGACGATGACGCACTCCGTCGTCAAGAACAGTGCGGCGATGGACGCCGCGTTCTGCAACGCCGATCGCGTCACCTTCGCGGCGTCGATGACGCCCGCCTTGAGCAGGTCCTCGTACACGTTGGTGGCGGCGTTAAGGCCCTCGGTGGCCGTGGCCAGGTTGCGCACCTTGTCCACGATCACGCCACCCTCGAGTCCGGCGTTCACCGCGATCTGGTTGAGGGGCGCTTCGACGGCCTTAGCCACCATGCGCGCACCCGTCGCCTCGTCACCGCTTAGCGAATCCGCCAGGGCGAGGATCGCCACCTGACTGCGCAGCAGGGCCACGCCACCGCCGGGCACGACGCCCTCTTCGATGGCGGCCTTGGTCGTCGACACGGCGTCTTCGATGCGGTGCTTCTTCTCCTTGAGCTCCACTTCCGTCGCGGCGCCGACCTTGATCACGGCGACACCACCGGACAACTTGGCGAGACGCTCCTGGAGCTTCTCACGGTCGTAGTCGGAGTCGGTGTTCTCAATCTCGGCCTTGATCTGGGCCACGCGACCCTTGATCTCCTCCTCGGTGCCCGCGCCCTCGACGATGGTGGTCTCGTCCTTGGTCACGACGATCTTGCGGGCCTGGCCCAGCAATTCGACCGCGGCGTTCTCCAGCTTGAGACCCACCTCCTCGGCGATGACGGTGGCGCCGGTCAAGATCGCGATGTCCTGGAGCATGGCCTTACGGCGCTCGCCGAAGCCCGGTGCCTTCACGGCGACCGACTTGAACGTGCCGCGGATCTTGTTGACGACGAGCGTGGCCAGGGCCTCGCCGTCGACGTCCTCGGCGATGATCAGCAACGGGCGACCCGACTGCATGACCTTCTCCAACACGGGCAGGATGTCGCGGACGGAGCTGATCTTGCTCGACACGAGCAGGAGGTAGGCGTTCTCGAGGACCGCTTCCTGGCGCTCGGTGTCGGTGGCGAAGTAGGGGGCGATGAAGCCCTTGTCGAAGCGCATCCCCTCGACGAGGTCCATGTCCATGCCGAAGGACTGACTCTCCTCGACGGTAATCACGCCATCCTTACCGACCTTGTCAATCGCGTCGGCGATCATCTGGCCGATCTCGGGGTCCGCGGCGGAGATGGAGGCCACCTGGGCGATCTGCTCCTTGGTGTCCGCGGGCTTGGCGAGGTCGTGCAGGGACGCGATGGCCGTCTCCACGGCCGCCTCGATGCCCTTCTTCAGCGACATCGGGTTAGCCCCGGCCGCCACGTTGCGCAGACCCTCGCGGACCATGGCCCAGGCGAGAACGGTGGCGGTGGTGGTGCCGTCACCGGCGACGTCGTCGGTCTTCTTGGCGACTTCCTTGACCAACTCGGCACCGATTTTCTCGAAGGGGTCCTCGAGGTCGATGTCCTTGGCGATCGAGACGCCGTCATTGGTAATGGTGGGGGCGCCCCACTTCTTGTCGAGAACGACGTTACGCCCCTTGGGCCCCAAGGTGACGCGCACGGCGTCGGCCAACTTGTTCATTCCGCGCTCGAGCGAGCGACGGGCTTCTTCATCGAAAGCGATTAGTTTCGCCACGGCGATTCCTCCTAGTGCGACTGCACCGCTAGTGGTGCGAGTTCAATATTAGCACTCTAGGGGTACGAGTGCTAATTACGCGCAGCCGCCCGCGACCGCCGGCACCAGCGAAACCGTGGTGCCGGCGTCGAGCGTGGTGTCGAGTCCCTGGAGAAAACGGACGTCCTCGTCAGCGACGAAGACGTTGACGAATCGACGCAGTGCGCCCTTGTCGTCGAGGACGCGAAAGGCGATGCCCGGGTAGGCCTCGTCCACCGCGAGGATGGCCTCTCGCACCGTGGACGCGTCGACGGGCACCTCGCCCGCACCACCGACGAGGGTGCGCAATTGACTGGGCAGGCGGACGATGACACTCATGAGGCACTCACTAACTGTTGAAATCCCAACGCTTCCTCGGCCGCGGCCAGGGACGGCGAGATGGTGGCGGTCACCTTCGCCGTCTCGGCGATGGCGTCCAGGGTCTTGAGGCCGTGCCCCGAGATAATGGCCACGATCGACTTGTCCGGGTCGATCGTGCCGCGACGAATCATTTGTCGCAGCGACGCGATGGTCACGCCCCCCGCGGTCTCGGCGAACACCCCCTCGGTCTGGGCGAGCAGTCCGATGCATTCGAGAATTTCCTCGTCGCTCACCGAACCGATGTCGCCACCGTGCGCGCGCACCTCGTCGAGAACGTAGGGCCCGTCCGCCGGATTTCCAATCGCCAGCGAGCGCGCGATGGTGTGGGGACGCTGCGGCGTTACCACATCGGCGCCCTCGGCGAACGCGGTAGCGATGGGCGAGCAGCCCGTCGCCTGCGCCCCGAAGAGCACCGGTTCGTTCCCCTCGACCAGGCCGAGTTCGATGAACTGGCGGAACCCCTTGGCCACCTTGGTGAACTGCGACCCCGACGCCAGCGGCACAATCACCTGATCCGGGGTACTCCAGCCCAGCTGTTCACAAATCTCGAAGGCCAGGGTCTTGGAACCCTCGGCGTAGTAGGGACGCAGGTTGACGTTGGCGAAGGCCCAATCGGCGTGCTCGGCCACGAGTTCGACGCAGAGTCGATTCACGTCGTCGTAGTTACCCTTGACACCGAGCACCGTGCCGCCAAAGATCGCGGTCATCGCAATCTTGGACGTCTCCAGGTCCGAGGGAATGATGGTCACGCTGGGCCACCCGATAAAGGCTGCGTGGGCGGCGACCGACGTGGCCAGGTTGCCCGTGGAGGCGCACGCGGCGGTCGTAAAGCCGAGGCGACGTGCGCTCGAGAGCGCCACCGACACCACGCGGTCCTTGAAGGACCCCGTCGGATTTCGGGTGTCGTCCTTGAGCCAGAGTTCCCGCACGCCGAGCACCTCGCCCAGGCGGGTGGCGCGACGTAGCGGCGTCCAGCCGGCGCCCAGGTCAACGGGTTCCTCGCCCGGATCGGGCAGGAGTGCGCCGTAGCGCCAAATGGAGTTGGGTCCCGCCTCGATGGACGCGCGCGTGACGACGCCCTGGGCCGCCACGAGGTCGTAGGACACCTCGAGGGGGCCGAAGCAGAACTCACACGAGTAGCGGGCCTCCGCCGGGTAGGCGGTACCACACTCTCGACATAGAAGACCGGTGGCGAAACTCATACTCTCCCTTTTCATCGTTCGGGCTTTGGCACCTGGTGTGACAGGGTTACTGTGACTCACACTGGTTGTCGCGACTTCATCGGGCCCGCCCCTCAGTCGCTCTTGATGACTTAACTATTCTGTCCACCCACGCTAGTGGTGTCAAGTCCCGCGCGCAACGCCCATCTCATAGCCTTCATGTCATGACCCGCGTAGATGCCCCCTGGACGTTGGCCGCTGAGGACTTCTCCCTCGCCGCGGTCCTCGAACGCCGACGGGGGGAGTCGATTGCCGTCGTCATCCCCGCCAAGGACGAGACCGCGACCATCGGCCCCGTCATCGACGCCGTCACGCACCACGACGGTCTCGTCGACGAGGTCATCGTGGTCAACGACCACTCGAGCGACGACACCCACGCGGTGGCCGCCCGTCACGGGGCGCGCGTGGTGGAACTGACCGGGGTGACCGGCAAGGGCGCCGCGCTGCGCGCGGGCCTCGCGGCCAGTCGGGGCGACGTGGTGGTGTTCCTCGACGCCGACGTCCTCAACCCCAGCGTCGATTACGTCGCGCGCATGGTGCAGCCACTGCTCGAGCGACCCGAGATCCACTTCGTCAAGGGCTACTACGAACGGCCCCTCCACGACATGCCGACCGGCGGTGGTCGGGTGAACGAACTGACCGCACGGCCGATCCTGTCCCTGCTCTACCCCGGTCTCGGAGAAATACGTCAACCCCTCGCCGGCGAGACCGCGGCGCGCCGCGACACGCTGCTGGCGCTCAACCTCGAATCCACCTACGGCGTGGAGATCGCCATGTTGATCGATGCAGCCACCAAATTCGGGGTCTCCTCACTCGCCCAAGTCGACCTCGGCGTTCGGCGCCACCGAAATCGACCACTCGAAGAGCTGCGTCCTATGGCCGTCGAAGTGCTGCGCGCCGCGCTCTCCCGCTTCGACGTGGAGCTCCCCCCCGGAGACTAACTTGCGACGTCGGGACCCAAGACGACGACAATGTCGTCGCCGGTCGCCCCGGGCACCGGGGTGGCGTTGCCCAATGGCCGCGCGGCCGACGCCGGCACACCGATTTCCGTGGCGATCTCCTGCGCCGCCCATAGGAAGGAGGGGTGGTAGTAAATGACGGTGGCCGTCTCCGCCGGTCCGTTCAGGCGCGGCAGCGTGTTCCATCCGAGCAACTGCAGCTTCGTCGTGTAGGAACCCGCTAGACCACTGATCGTGGTCCCGTTAGCCACCTGAACGCTGACCTGTGATTTCGGGACCGTCGAGGAGGTCGAACCCGCCGCCGTGGTCGTCGTGGTACTGGAGGCGTGCGATGCGGGCTGAGTGGTCGCCGCCGCCGAGGGATGCGACGGGGAGTGCGAACGCAGCGCGACGAAGGTCGCCGCGACGAACAAAACCAAGATGATCAGCATGACGGCCAACGACGGTTGGTAGTGCGAGCCGCTCTTTGACGAGTTGGACTTATCTTGACTGGTAACCACCGCAACAGCCTAACGGCAGACCCGCCGTCGAACCTGGACGAAGTCGAGTTCTCGGCTGAGGATCCGAAAGCTTTAGTAACGTGGTGCCTTCCACGCCGGTGTGGCGCAGTCTGGCAGCGCAGGCGATTTGTAATCGTCAGGCCGGGGGTTCGAATCCCTCCACCGGCACCGGCACCGGCACCGGCACCGGCACCGATGTGATGTTCTATCGGCATGATGTTCTATCTCTTTACACCGGCACCGATGTGACGCATCCTGCGTCCACTCTCGACTGATTCGAGATCGACGGTCGACGGCTGATCCGAAACCCCGTCTCTCCTGATGTCTGGTTTATTTACTTGCTCAACCGTGACGAGCCGCGCCGAGCTGGATCTGAGGTTTCGCGACTGGCGCCATGACGACGTCGACGGCGCGACGGTGCATCACTCACCAATCGCGGACCTCCGGCGACGACGAGCCCACCGTGCTCATTGGTTCGGATTCCTGCTCCGCCCTCTCAGTGGATTAATCCGACAGTGCAGACTGTCTCACTAGAGGTTGGTACAGAGGGGCGGAGACCCCGCCAACGCACAGCACACCTCACCCTCCAATACCGGGTCCCTCGGCGATACAGTTAGGGCGTCTGTGGTGCGTGCCCACTTTGGCACTGGAGTGCGTTAGAGAAAGAGAGTTTCCAATGATCAAGGGATTCAAGAATTTCCTTATGCAGGGTGACCTCATCGTCGTCGCAGTGGGCCTGGTCGTCGCCCTGTCGTTCAGCACGTTGATTAAGGCATTCACGGATTCGGTTGTGACGCCCCTCGTCAACGCGGCCGAAGGTTCGGGCGCCACGTCGGGCCTGGGCTGGACCGTCAATGGGCAGCGCATCGATCTCGGTACGTTCATCTCCGCGCTGGTGTACTTCATCATCTTCATGATGGTGATCTACTTCGCGCTCGTCGTGCCGTACCGCGTCTACATGGCCCGCAAAGGCACGACGGTCTTTGGACCAGCGCCCGCGACGAAGAGTTGTCCGCTCTGTCTTTCCGCCGACCTACCCGTGGCCGCGACCAAGTGCCGCCACTGCGCGAGCGACGTCGCGTAGACGGGATTGTCCTCTCTTCCCTCGCGCCGTCGGAGCGCGAGGGAAGAGTCGGGACTAGTTGGCGAATACCTCGACGTTGCGAAATGACGCCAGCACCGAGTTCGCCAGACGTCCCTCCCCCTGGGCGCGTACGCTCACGCCGACGTCGTTCAGAATGACGAGGTCGGCGTTCATCTGATTCTTCACCGCCGTCGCCCGCTGTTGGCTCAGTGCCACCGCACTACGAGAGGCATCGCTGGACGTCGCGTAGCCGTACAAAACCAGTGTGGTGCAACCCCGTCGATCGGCGTCACGAGCGAGTGACGAGATGAATTTGCGCATCGTCGGGGTCAGCGCAGATGAATTCGCCGCGAATATTCCCACGCTGCCGAGCATCACCTGAGGCGTCGACGGTGGCAGTTGACGTCGCCATAGCGCGTAAAGGGTCGTAGTGTGCACTACGGTCATCCGACTCCCGATGCGCACTGA
>JAKCEC010000069.1:0-3803 GCA_021841725.1 Actinomycetes bacterium
TCGGCGGGAGGACACCTCGCGGCGCTCGTGGCCCTGAGCCAGCCCGACGAGTGGGTGAGTCCCGATCAGCGCGACGTCACCGACTGGTCCGTGCGCGGGTGCGTCGCGCTCTACTCGGTGTTGGAGATGACCGGCGACGAGGCCCACTGGCACGGACTGGGCCACGGGTTGCGGATTCTGCTGGAACGACGCGTCGTGCAGATGCCCTACCTCGAGAACGTGGCCCTCTACGAGCGGATGTCGCCCTATCACCGGATCGACGCCGACGCCCCACCGTTCCTCGTCGTCCAGGGGGGCAACGACACCCTGGTGGACGTGCACGTGGCCCGGGGATTCGTCGAGCGGTTCCGGCGCGTGGCCCTCGCGCCCATCTACTACGTGGAACTGCCGCTCACCCAACACGCCTTCGACCACACCGCGAGTCCGCGGACCTCGTCGACCCTGCGCGCGGCGGTGACCTTCGCCGAGTCGGTCGCCGGTCCGCGACGTCCCCTCGACGAGAGTCTGCTCGCGTGCTACCAGTCGCCCCCCGTGCAGGTGCTGGTCGACGAGGGGGACGTGGGATGGGTCGCGGCGACCGACGTGGCGTCGCGACGGGGATCGTTCTACGTGGTGAGCGCCGACCACGCGTTCTCGCGTCCGCTCGACACCGGCAACGAACGCCGCCGTCGAGAACTCGACGACCTGGTGCGCACCCGCGGACTGCGCGCCCTACCCGCGCTCGGGCGCGACCCCCGCGGCGGCTGGCCCGACGAGAAGGGACTGGCCATCTTCGAACAGTCCGAGGAGTTCTGTCGGGCCCTGGGTCGCGCGTTCGAGCAGCACGCCATCTACGAGGTCACGCCCGAGGAGTGTCGCGTGGTGGTGGCTTAGGCCTCGGATTCGAGGGTCACGCGCACCGCAAACTCGTCACCCTCTTCGTAGAGGATGCCGCGGACGACGCCGGCGTCGATGAGGTCGCGTTGGCCGCTACGAATGACGTCGAGGAGGTCGCCCGCAGCGACGACCACCAATTCGGCCACCCCCTTGCGCTGAGATACTTTGTGCGTGCTCTTCTCGCGCCGCACGGCTTCGAGCACGTCGCCGACGGCGCCGTAGACGCCGGTGGCCGCGGGCGCGCCCGCTAGTTCCTCGAGGGTCGGCCACGGCGCGCGGTGGACCGATCCCTCGTGCCACCAGCGCCACACCTCCTCCGCGACGAAGGGGACGAAGGGGGCGAGGAGCCGCTGCAGCGCGGCGAGCGTGAGCGACAGGGTCGCGTGCGCCGACCGGGTGGCCGGATCGGCGGGGTCACCGTAGGCGCGCGACTTGGCCAACTCCACGTAATTGTCGCAGAACGACCAGAAGAAGGCTTCGGTGCGCTCGAGCGCGCGCGCGTAGTCGTAGCCCTGGAAGGCAGCGGTGGCGTCGGTGATCAATTGGGCCAGGATCGCCGCGAGGTCACGGTCGAGGGGTTCTCGCACGTCGTCGGCGTGCAGGCCCTCAACCCCCTCCAGGCGTCCCAGGACGAACTTGGAGACGTTCAAGACCTTGATGGCCAGGCGTCGGCCGATCTTCATCTGCGCTTCGTCGATGGCGGTGTCGGTGCCCGGACGCCCCGAGGCGGCCCAGTACCGCAGCGCGTCCGCGCCGTGCAGCTCGAGCAGGGGCATGGGCGTGACGACGTTGCCCACTGACTTGCTCATCTTCTTGCGATCGGGGTCCAGGACCCAGCCCGAGATGAGGGCGTCGCTGAAGGGGAGCGAGTCGTGTTGGAAGTGGCTGCGTACGACGGTCGAGAACAGCCAGGTGCGGATGATCTCGTGCGCCTGGGGGCGCAGGTCCAGGGGGAAGATTCGCTCGAACAGGTCGGTGCCCCAACGGCCCGCGATCTGGGGTGAGAGGGAACTGGTGGCCCAGGTGTCCATGACGTCGGGGTCCCCGATGAAACCGCCGGGTTGGTGGCGCTGGGATTCGTCGAATCCGGGCGCGGCGTCGCTCGAGGGGTCGACGGGCAGGGCGGCGGCGTCGGCGAGGAGGGGGTGATCGAAGTCGACGACCCCGTGCTCGTCGAGGCGGTACCAGACCGGGAAGGGGACGCCGAAGAAGCGCTGGCGCGAGATGTTCCAGTCGACGTTGAGTCCCTCGACCCAGGACCGGTACCGGTGCTTCATGAAGTCGGGGTGCCACTGGAGCTGTTCGCCGCGCGCGAGGAGTTCGTCACGGTGCTCGAGGGTCTTGACGAACCACTGGCGCGACGTGACGATTTCGAGGGGGCGTTCGCCCTTCTCGTAGAACTTCACCGGGTGCGTGATGGCGCGTAGCTCACCGATCAGCGCGCCGTTCTCGCGCAGGGCGTCCACCACGGTCGCGCGTACCTGGTTGACGCTCCGACCTTCGAGCTGGGCGTAGAAGGCGGTGGCCGCGGCGAGGTCGCGCGTGGGCCAATCGGCCGCGCCGAAGTCGGCGGGGAGGAACCGACCGTCGCGACCGATCAGGGCGCGCGTGGGCAGGGCCAGCTCGCGCCACCAGGTGACGTCGGTCGTGTCGCCGAACGTGCAGATCATGGCGATACCCGACCCCTTCGCGGGGTCGGCAAGTTCGTGCGCGAGGACGGGCACCTCGACGTGAAAGAGCGGGGTGACCACCGTGGTGCCGAAGAGGGCCTGGTAGCGCTCGTCGTCGGGGTGCGCGACGAGCGCGACGCAACTGGCGAGGAGCTCGGGGCGGGTGGTTTCGATCTCGACCTGGCCCGCGCCGTCACCGCGGGCGAAGGCCACGCGATGGTAATTGGCGGGCCGTTCGCGGTCCTCGAGTTCCGCCTGGGACACCGCGGTACGAAAGTCGACGTCCCAGAGGGTCGGGGCGACCGAGGAGTACACCTCGCCGCGCTCGAGCATTTCGAGGAACGCCCGCTGGGAGATGGCTTGGGAGTGCGGCGAGATGGTGGAGTACTCGAGGGTCCAGTCCACGCTGATGCCCAGGTGGCGCCAGAGGTTCTTGAACACCTCTTCGTCGGTGGCGGTGAGGCGCTGGCACAACTCGACGAAATTCTTGCGCGAGATCGAGACCTTCGCCTCCGCGGGTGACGCGGGTACCTCAAAATCGGGGTCGTAGGGCAGGGACGGGTCACAGCGCACCCCGAAGTAGTTCTCGACCCGGCGCTCGGTGGGGAGGCCGTTGTCGTCCCAGCCCATGGGGTAGAACACTTCCTTGCCCGACATGCGCTGGAAGCGGGCGATGAGATCGGCGTGGGTGTAGCTGAAGACGTGCCCGATGTGCAAGGAGCCCGAGACGGTGGGGGGCGGGGTGTCGATGGAGTAGACCTCGGCGCGCGAGGCGGACCGGTTGAAGTGGTAGACCCGCTCGTCGTCCCAGCGGGCCAACCAGGTCGTCTCGAGACCCTCGATCGTCGGTTTTTCGGGCACGGCACGGGAACGCGAGTGGTCGGTCATGGTGTAGCGAGTTTAGGCGAGGTCGCCCGAGACCCCCGGAGGAACCCCCGGCCGGGGCGCCGCCCCGGCACCGCCGGCGATGGGTGCGTCGCGTAGTTTGTACACGTGCTCCGCCTCTACGACACCCTGCACGGCGAAGTCCGCGAACTCGCCCAACGCGACCCCGGACGGCTGTCGATGTACGTCTGTGGACCCACGGTGTACGACCTGCCGCACCTGGGTCACGGTCGCTTCACCCTGGTCTGGGACGTGGCCCGGCGCTGGTTCAGCTTTCGCGGACTCGAGGTCAAATACGCCTACACCCACACCGAACAAGGCCTGCAACTGGCGGGGGAACGCGCGCGCATCGACCGCGTTTAGGCCGACGTC
>JAKCEC010000069.1:3813-6746 GCA_021841725.1 Actinomycetes bacterium
TCACCCTGGTCTGGGACGTCGCCCCGCGCCGGTCCAGCCTTCCCGGACTCGAGGTCCACATCGTGTCCAACACCACCGACAACGACGACAACATCATCAACCGCGCCCTGCGCGAGGGGCGCACCGAGGCCGACGTCGCGCGCACCTACGAGGACGAATGGTGGGCGGCGATGGCGCGCATCGGAGTCGCCCGGCCCAACGACGCACCCCACGCCACCCAGTACGTTCCCCAAATGGTCGCCCTGGTCGAGTCGCTCCTCGCCGACGAGGTGGCCTACGTCCTCGACGACGGCGTCTACTTCGACACGTCGCGCGTCGAGGACTACGGACTCCTCGCGGGCCAGCCCCTGGCGTCGCTGCGCGCGGGCGCCCGCGTCGAGGCCAGCGTCGCCAAGCGCAGTCCCCTCGACTTCGCCCTGTGGAAGTTCGCCAAGCCCGACGAACCGCGCTGGCCCGCCCCCTTCGGGGACGGCCGTCCGGGCTGGCACACCGAGTGCGTCGTGATGTCGCTGGGGCTGCTCGGCGACGGCTTCGATCTGCACTGCGGCGGACTCGACCTGAAATTTCCCCACCACGAGAACGAACGCGCGCAGGCCGTCGCCGCGCACCGGAGGTTCGCGCAGCACTGGGGGCACAACGGGTGGGTCATGGTGGGTAAGGAGAAGATGAGCAAGTCACTCGGCAATTTCACGTCGCTGACCGACTTGCTCACCCGTACCGACGCGCGCGCGTACCGACTCCTGGTGGTGCGTTCGCACTACCGCTCGCCCCTGGAGGTCTCCCCGAGCACCGTCGCCGACGCCGCCCGGGCGCTCGCGCGCCTGGACTCCCTGGCGCGGCGCTTCGACTTGCCGGTGCTGGCGGGCGAGGACTTCGTGCGAGGCAGCGAGTACGCCTTCTCCGGAACCGCCCAACTCCTGGAGCAACGGGTGGGTGAACTGATGGACGACGACCTCAATACGCCCCTGGCCGTCGCCGAATTGTTCGACGCGGTCAGTCGAGCCAACCAATTGGCCGACCAGGGCCACCTCGAGGAAGCGCGCGAGGTGGCGATGTGCGTGGCCGTCATGTTCGGCGCGCTCGGGCTCAGCGTCGTGTCGGCGGTGCACGACCGCGATGACGAAGTGGACGCGCTCGTGCTCGCCCGTGACCAGGCCCGCAGCGCGGGGGATTGGGGCGAGGCGGACCGCGTACGTGACGAATTGGTGGTCCGGGGCTGGATCGTCGAGGACTCCGCAGACGGGACGAGGATCCGCCGCGGCTAAAAAAATTCTTGTCCAACGGGCGACGAGCAGGTAGCGTTGAGGGTGAGGTTGCCGTTGTGGTTCCCTCCGGAATGGGTTGACGCCCGTTCCAAAGAAACAAGGAGGCCCACAGTGGCTGTAGGAACCGTTAAGTGGTTCAATGACGAGAAGGGTTGGGGTTTCATCGCTGTCGATGGCCAGCCGGACGTCTTTGTTCACTACTCGGAGATTCAAGGGGAGGGTCGTAAGACGCTCGTCGAGGGTCAGACGGTCGAGTTTGATGTCGAGCCGGGCGATCGTGGCCCCCTCGCGAAGCGCGTCGTCCTGAACTAACCGTTCATTCTGAAGCAGTCAACCGCCGCCCTCGGGCGGCGGTTGTTGCATTGTACGACGCCACGCAGATGGAATAGGGTGGCGGTGTTACTCTCTGGTAACCCGTGATGACCTGTGAGGTGTCGATGACCGTCTTTTCATTGTCGATCAGCGAGGAGCAGACAACCGTACGCGACTGGGTCCACGGTTTCGCCCTCGACGTGATGCGCCCCGTGGCCCACGACTGGGACGAACGCGAGGAGACGCCGTGGCCGGTCATCGAGGAGGCCGCGAAGATCGGGCTCTACTCCCTGGACTTCTTCGCCAGTGCGTTCGCCGACCCGACCGGACTCACGATGGTGCTCACCCTCGAGGAGCTCGCGTGGGGGGACGCGGGTTTGGCCATGGCCATCATCGGCTCCACCCTCGCGATGGCGGGCATCCTCGGTAACGGCACCCCCGAGCAAGCGGCGGAGTGGATCCCGGCCTGCTTCGGTACGCCCGGCGACGTCAAGATCGCCGCCTTCGGCGTGAGTGAACCCGACGCGGGTTCTGACGTCTCGTCCCTGCGTACCCGCGCCGTCTACGACGCGGCCCACGACGAGTGGGTGCTCACCGGCACGAAGACCTGGATCACCAACGGCGGCATCGCCAACATCCACGTGATCGTCGCGTCCGTCGACCCCGCCCTGGGCAGTCGGGGGCAGGCGTCCTTCGTGATTCCCGAGGGTACCCCGGGTCTGCGGATGGGACAGAAGTTCCAGAAGATGGGTATTCGTGCGAGCCACACCGCCGAGGTCATCCTCGAGGAGTGCCGGATCCCCGGGCGCTGCCTCCTCGGCGGCAAGGACAGACTCGACGAGCGTCTGGCGCGAGCGCGCGAGGGCGCCAAGACGTCGGGGCAGGCGGCGATGGCCACGTTCGAGACGACGCGACCCTACGTCGGCGCTCAAGCGGTGGGCATCGCGCGCGCGTCCTACGAGTACGCGCTCGACTACGCCAAGGAGCGTCGCCAATTCGGCCAAGCCATTATCGAGAACCAGTCGATCGCGTTCAAGTTGGCCGACATGAAGATGCGTACCGACGCCGCCCGGCTGCTCGTGTGGCGCGCCGCGTGGATGGCGGCGACGCGCCAACCCTTCCTGGCGGGCGAGGGGTCGCAGTCGAAGCTCTTCGCCAGTGAGACGGCGGTGCACGTGAGCGAGGAGGCGATCCAAATCCTCGGGGGGTACGGCTACGTGCGCGACTATCCGGTGGAACGATGGCACCGTGATTCGAAGATTTACACCATCTTCGAGGGGACCAGCGAGATCCAGCGCCTCATCATTGCGCGCGCCATCTCGGGGATGCACATCCGCTGACGAAGGTTTCCCCCCG
>JAKCEC010000070.1 GCA_021841725.1 Actinomycetes bacterium
AACGACGGGCCGTTCGGCCCTGGAGGGGGGGTGACGTCCGAGGCGAGCGCGGTGTGATACTGAGGGGCGTGACCACCGCCGTCACCCCCACCGCGGCCCGCACCGACGCCGACCCGTTCTCGAGTGTCCCCCTCTTGCACCTCGAGCCCGCCGAGGTCCTCACGGACCTGGGATCGTCATCGCGCGGTCTCACCACCGACGAGGCCCGACGTCGGCTGGCCCAGGACGGACCCAACGAACTCCCCGTGTCGCGACCACGCCGTATTTTCCTCGAAGTGGTGTCCCAGTTCGCCAATATGTTCGTCGTGGTCCTCGTCGTGGCGGCGGGGCTGACGCTGTTGACGTACCTCTGGAGCGTCCCGCGAGATTCGGCGAACTTGATACTGGCCCTGGGCATCATGGCCGTGGTGGTACTGAACGCCCTCATCGGGTTCTTCCAAGAGCATTCGGCCGAACGGACCGCCCAGGCCCTCCAGGCCATGGTGCCGCACCAGGCGCGGGTTCTGCGCGACGGTGAACTGACGCAGATACCGGCCGACCAGCTCGTGCGCGGCGACCTGATCCTCCTGGACGCCGGCGACGAGGTGTCCGCGGATTGCCGGGTCGTGGAGTCGCACGCCCTCTACGTCGAGATGGCCGCGCTCACCGGTGAGAGTCAGCCCGTCGCGCGCAGCGACGAGGCGTCGCTGCAGGCCCGCGAACCCCTCGAATCGCGCAATTGCGTCTTCATGGGGACCTCGGTCACCAACGGGACCGGCAAGGCGGCCGTCTTCGCCACCGGCCTCGATACCCAGTTCGGTCGCATCTACCGTCTCACCACCGAGGTCCGCCGCGAGACGAGCCCGTTGCAACGCCAGGTCAACGACATGGCCCGACGCGTCGCCCTCGTGGCCATCGGGGCCGGCGCCGCGCTGTTCGCCGTGCGGATCCTCAGCGGCAACTCCACCACCACCTCCTTCATCTTCGCCCTGGGCGTCATGGTCGCACTCGTACCCGAAGGACTCCCGGCCACCTTGTCGGTCTCGCTGGCCATCGCGGTTCGGCGGATGGCCCAGCGCCACGCCCTCATCAAACGACTGGTCGCCGTCGAGACGCTGGGGTCGACGAACGTCATCTGCACCGACAAGACGGGAACCCTCACCAAGGGTGAAATGACGATCCAGCAGATCTACGTCGACGGCGCCACCGCGCGCGTGACGGGAATCGGCTACTCCCCCGAGGGTTCCCTCGACGACGTCGCCGGGGTTCGCGAGCTCCTGGTCGCCGCCGGGCTCTGCTGCGACGCACGTTTGCTGCCCCCCGCGGCCGACGTCGGATGGCGCATCCTCGGTGATCCCACCGAGGGCGCCATCTTGGTCGCGTGCGCCAAGGCGGGCGTCGACCTCGCGGCGGAGAACGCGCGCACGCCGCGCGTGGGCGTCTTCCCCTTCGACGCCGATCGCAAGATCATGACCACTCTGCACCAGGGCGAGGGGGCGGTGCGCGCGTGCGCCAAGGGGTCGCCCCAGGCGATCCTCGAGCGCTGTACCAGCGTCGTGGCGGCGGGTCGCGTCGTGGCGCTCGACGAGGATCAACGCCACCGCGTGAGTGCCGCCAACGACGACATGGCCTCGTCGGCCCTGCGCGTGCTGGGCGTGGCGGTCAAGACACTGGCGTCAGAGCACGTCGACCAGGACACCGCCGAGAGTGAGCTGACCCTCCTGGGACTGGTGGGGATGCTCGATCCCCCGCGCGCGGAGGTGACGACAGCGGTCGACGCGTGTCGGCGCGCGGGCGTCAGGATCTTCATGGTGACCGGCGACTACGGACTCACCGCCGAGGCCATCGCGCGCCGCGTGGGCATCATCCACGAGGGTGCGGCGAGCGTGGTCACCGGGCGCGATCTCGACGAGATGTCCGACGACGCGCTCGTCGCGACCCTCGGCGGCAACGAACAGATCGTCTTCGCTCGCGTGCGACCCGAGCACAAGCTGCGCATCGTCCTGGCCCTCGAATCCTCGGGCTACGTCGTGGCGGTGACCGGCGACGGCGCCAACGACGCCCCCGCCCTGAAACGCGCGAGCGTCGGGGTCGCGATGAGCGAGGGGGGCACCGACGTGGCGCGGGCCGCGGCCGAGATGCTCCTCCTCGACGACTCCTTCGTGTCCATCGCGGCCGCCATCGAACTCGGTCGCGCGGTCTACCAGAACATCCGCCACATCCTCGTCTACCTCTTCAGTCACAACCTGGCCGAGCTCGCCCCCATCCTGGCCGCCACCGCCGTCGGCTTCCCCCTCGTCCCCCTCTCGGCCCTGCAGGTGCTGGCGATCGACCTCGGCTCGGACGTGCTCCCGGCGTTAGCCCTGGGGGCCCAGCCCCCCGAGGCGGGCACGATGGACCGGCCGCCCCGGTCGGCCGACGAACACCTCTTCTCCTGGGGTCTGGTGCGTCGATTCCTCTTCCTCGGCACCATCGAGTCCCTCGGCGTGGTCGTCATCTTCTTCTGGCGCGTCCACGGCGCGCACCTCGCCTTCGCGGACTTTCGATCGTCGAACCCCACCTATCGCGAAGCCCTCACCATGACGCAGGCGGGTATCGTCGTGAGCCAGTTCTTCAACAGCTTCACCGTGCGCACGGAACGCGAGAGCGTACTGCGCGCGGGCGTCTTCTCCAACCCGGCCCTGGTCGCGGCCGGAGTCGTCGGGCTGAGCCTCATGGCCTGCATCAGCTACGTTCCCGTCCTCCAGCGCGTCTTCAACACCGCCGCCCTGAGCGTCACCGACTGGCTCGTACTCCTCGTGTTGGGCGTGACCCTGCTCGGCTCCGACGAGGTCCGCAAGGCCCTCCTGCGTCATCGCGACACCACACGTGAGCGACGGGCCGCGAGCCTACCGACGCGAGAGGAGTCGTGATGCACGTCGTGGTCGTAGGATGCGGGCGCTCCGGCGCCGCCCTGGCGCAACGCCTGGGCGCCGAGGGCGACTCGGTCAGCGTGATCGATCTCCACGCCGACGCGCGTGATCGCCTGGCGAGTAATTTCACGGGCGTCTTCATCGAGGGCGACGCGCTGCATCAGTCCGTTCTCGAGTCGGCCCAGATCGAGCGGGCGGACGCCTTCGTGGCCCTCAGCTCCAACGACAGTGTCAACATCGTCGTGGCCCGCGTGGCGCGTGACAGCTACCACGTCCCCCACGTCCTCGGGCGCCTGCACGACGTCCAGTGGTACCCCATCAGCTCGCACCTCGGACTGCAGATGGTGACCACCGTGCAGATGACGGTGGACCGCATCCACCGGCTCCTGCGGCATCGGCGACTGGACCCCGAAGTGGTCTTCGGCAACGGCGAGTCACTGCTGGTGCGCTCGAGTCTCCCGGAGTACCTCAGTGGACGTCGGGTGAGCGAGTTCAACGTCGAGGGTGAGATCCACGTCGTCGAGATCACCCGCGCGGGCCACTCACTCCTACCCGGGAGTTCCACGACCTGGCGTAAGGGCGATTTCGTGAGTTTCATCGTGGCCGCGGGGGCGCTCGAGCGTCTGCACGGTTTTCTCGACGGGAGGTGGTCGTGATGGAGATTCTCGTCGCCGGCGGCGGCAACGTGGGCCGACAGGTCGCCCGGACCCTCCTGGCGCAATCGCACCACGTCATCATCATCGAGAGCGACCGCTCGCGCGCCGCGACGCTGCGCGACGAGGGCTTCGAGGTCGTCACCGGCAACGCCAGCGTGGCCACCTCCCTCGAGGCGGCCGGCGCCCTACACGCCGACCTCCTCGTCGCCTGCACCGAGCGCGACGAGGAGAACCTCGTCATCTCGGTCCTGGCCAAGCGTCACCTGCGCATCCCTCGCGTGGTGGCGCGCATCAACGACGACGACACCCGCTGGCTCTTCAACGACACCTGGGGCGTCGACGCCGCGCTCTCCTCGGCCTCGGCCCTGTGCGCGCTCATCGCGACCCCGACTCAGCGCGCGTGACCCCACCGCACGTGGTGCAGGTGCGGGTGGTGGTGCGCGGGGGAATGGCGCACCACCACGCCCCCCGTGAAGGCCTCGGCGTCGATGCGCCTCATGGTGGGTAGGCCCGGCAACACCAGCAACGACACCGACACCCCGATGACGCTCAGGCCCGTGCGCAGTCCCACGAGGTGGATCAACACGGTCATCAACAGCGATCCGAGGGCCATACCCCCCACCTCGCCCCCCTCGAGCGCGCCCATGACCCGACCTAACTTGTCGTTGGGCACGATGTGCTGCAAGATGGTGATGGCGTTCACGTCGACGACGGAATTGGCGGCGCCGATGAGCCACATCGACACCAGCGCCGCGAAGAGATTCGGGAGAATCGCGATGATGAGCAACGGGGCGGCCCAGACGATCACGCCGAGCGCGAAGTCCATCGCCAGACGCGCGCGCTCCATCAACATGAGCGCGAGGAAACCACCCACCAGTCCGCCGATGCCCAGGAGGGACTCCATCAGGCCGAGTCCGGAACTTCCGATGTGCAGCAGCTTGAGCGCAATGGCCACGGTGAACACCGCCGACGCCCCGGCCACGACGCACTGCAGGACGTAGAGGACGACGAGCACCGACACCCGCCGGTCGTGCGCGATGAACTGAAATCCCTTGACCGCGCGCACCACGAAGGGTTGGTAGGGTTCGCCCCCGCGCCCCGACGCCGCGAGGAGCGACTGCAGCTCGGGCGAACGCTCCTCGTCGCGCGGGGGCCGCACCGAGACGATCAGGAGCGCAGACCAGACGAAGGTCACGGCGTCGAAGCCGAAGGCCGTCGCAACGTTGGCGTAGGCGAGCAGAAATCCCGCCAGGGCGGGTCCGGCGAAGAACCCGACGCTCTCAATCGTGCTCGACACCACGTTGGCCCCGGCGACCTCGTCGGGGTTGCGCGCGAGACCCGGGAGGATGGCCACCTGCGAGGGCCGAAACGCCGTGCCCGCCAGACCCACCAGCACGATCACGACGAAGACGGGCCACTTCGACGCGTGCAGGCCCACCAGGAGAGCGCCGATCAGCACCAGTACCAGTCGCACCACGTCCGAGACGACCATCACGAGCCGGCGATCGTACTGATCCGCGAAGATCGACGCGAGGGGGGCGATCGTCGCGATGGCGACGTAGCGCACGACCACGAGGACGCCCACCGCGGTGGTGCCGCCGTGGCGGAACACGTAGACAATGGCGCTCAGCGAGAAGACGCCGTCGCCGATGAGCGACCCCGCGAAGGCCAGGAAGACCCGCCGCAGGGCGGGGTTGGCGAACACGTTCGCCATCGCCGTCCTCGACGAACGAAGTTCGTCACCTACGAGACTCACTCGTCGCCCTCCCCCTCGACCGCGGCACCGCCGTCCGTGACCCTAGTCGCCGCTTCGTCGGCCACGCCGCCGACCGCGAAATCGGGCCCCGCGGCGACCCGTGGGGCCCGGTAGGTCACCGACGACCCGAACCGACGTCGCCGCGTCGCGTCACTGCGTGGCGCGAACGGCCAAGGACTCGAAGTGCTCGTACAGTTTGGGCTCGCCCTCACGCTCGCGAATGGCCCGAGCGTGAGCGCCGACCTTATTCCACATGCCCTCAATCCAGAACAGGTCGCTCGCCAGGTCCCAGTCGAGCACGTCGTGCTTCACCAGCGTGCCCATGGTCTCGCCGAACATCAACACCTTTCGCACCGCCGGCGATTGATCGGCCGTGTCACTCGGATCGAAGTCCGGTGCGTAGATCTCGCTCAACGCGTCACCCAGACCCAACTCCGTCGACCACCGGACCAACTCCATGAACACCTTCGCGTCGTCGTACGTCGCAACCATGACTTTCCCCTTAATGTCGCCCACCTCACTCCGACCCGAATGTCGCGAGTGTCTGCAAAGTACCAGACGGCGACGGCGAAGGGCGGACAAAAATGTTCGAGCGCGTCCTTTCTATACGAGCCGCCGACGTGAACGCTCGGTAACCGTCACTCGTGCACCTCGCCCTGGCGCCGTCTCGCGCCAGGTCGGAATCGACCCGTCGCCACATGACGAGTGAGCGGGTCCGGTCCCTCCGGCGTCAGTTCCGTCGTGTCGCGCACGCCCCCACGGCCTCGCGGGTGACGCCTCCACCGCGATCGACGTACGACGTGTCAGGCGCCGATCAGTACCCGATATCGCCGCTTTCGCGGAAGAAGGAGAAACCCTCTCCGTTGTCGCCGCCACTGATGGTCCCACCACCCGTCGCGTTCGCGAAGCGGCCGGTCCCTCCGGTATTGGTGAACGAGCCGGTGAAGGTGTGCGACGCCGTCAGACTGGTTAAGCCGACCTCACAAACCATTCCCCGTTCGTACTGCGTGAGGACGTCACCGTTAGCCGCCGTCAGGCTCCCGACGCCGGCGGCGGGGGCGCAGTAACCACCCGAACCGTTCGGCACTGCCTTCGCCCAGTCAATCGTGAGCGACGACGTGTACGCGCCCCGTCCCAGGTGCGTGCTGATCGCGGTACCCGCGGAGACCACGGTACAACCGCTCACGGTGAATTGACATCCCGAAGGACTCGCGTTCGTCTCGGCTCCCGATCCCGCCGACGCGAAGGGTCGATTACCCGAATTCGGTTCAAAGTTGTACGTGGTGGTGTTCGACGCCGTGCCCACCGTCAGCGCGTCGACGTTGCCGACCATCGCGGACCATCCACTACCCACGT
>JAKCEC010000071.1 GCA_021841725.1 Actinomycetes bacterium
AGGCCACGCGACTCGTGGCGGTGGCGGGGCCGGCACCGTCACCCACGTGACCCATCTGCAGAGAAAGGGTCGGGGCCGCCAAGACCGCGAGCACGAGGAGGCCCGAGGCCAAATAGACCCAGGGGTGGCGACCGATGGCGGCGGCGTAGCGGTGCCACCCGTCAGCGTCGGTGCCGGACTCGGCCACGGGACGGCGCACGCGCGCGTGGTCGATGCGGCGCCCGAGGAGCCCCAAGAGGCTCGGCACGAGCGTCACCGCGCCCAGGGCGGCGCTCACCACGCCGAAGACCGCCGCCAGACCCAGTTTGCCAATGAAGACCAGTCCGGAGGCGTAGAGCCCCAGCATGGCGATGGCGACGGTCACCGCCGCGACCAGGATGGCCCGGCCACTGGTCGACACGGTGTGACCCGCCGCGCGCACCGGATCGACACCGTCGATCACCTGTTGACGGTAGCGCGTCGTTAGGAAGACGGCGTAGTCGATGCCCACGCCCAGGCCGATCATGACGGCCAACTTGGGGGCGGAGGCGCTGAAGGTGGTGCGCGCGCCCACGATGTCGAGGAGCGAGAGTCCGGTGCCGATGCTGACCAGTGCGGTCAGGAGGGGCAGTACGGCGCCGTAGACGCTCCCGAAGACGAGGAGCAGGACCAGCAACGCGATGGCGAAGCCGATCTCTTCGGAGCGGCGGTCGTTCACCTTGGGCTGGGTCACCTGGCTGAGACCGCCGCCGTAGTTGACACTGACGCCCGCGCGACGCGCCGGCGCCGTGGCGCGGGTGAGCTGCGCGACGAGCGAGGCGTTGAGGGCGCGAGAGGGGACGTCGAAGGAGAGCGTGCTGTAGGCCGTCGTGGCGTCGCGCGACACGGTAGCGCTGGTCCAGGGGTTGCTCGCACCCGTGACGTGCGTCACGTGCGAGAGTTGCTCGACGGCCTGTTCGATGCTCGTGCGCGCGCGGGTGAGGGGCGATCGTGAGTGAAAGACGACGAGGCCCGAGGAGGCCGGACCGGTCGGGAAACTACGGGCTAAGACGTCGAACCCCGTCGCCGCCTGGGTGCCGTTCAGGGTGACGTTGTCGTTGAAATTGGCGTGCAGCGAGCCCGCGAAGACGCTTAACGCGGCCACGACGAGCACCCAGGTGGCGACGACGCGTCGTGGCCGGCGCGCGCACCACTCCCCCAGTCGTCGTAGCGCCCCCGGGGGGACGTCAACGTCGCCACCGGCGTCGGTCGTGCGTGTCGTGGCCACGGTACTCCCTTGTTGACGGCTAATTCTAAATATAACTTAGAAATTGACATACTGTACACTTCAGTAGAATACGGAAGTGTCCGATAACACCGCGTCGCCCGCTCGTCGCCAGTACCTCTCCGCGGAGTCGCGACGCGAATCCATCCTGCGCGTGGCCGACGAGGTATTGACCAAGGACGGCGTCGGCCACCTGAGCATCGTGGAGGTGGCGCGTCGCGCCGGCATCTCGCGACAGTTGATCTACCAGCACTTCGCCGACTTGAACACCCTCCTCGTCGAGGTGATTCGCATGCGGTTCGCGCAGTTCCAGATGGCGACCGATATGTCCGACGGGGCCGCCGACCTGGAGGTACGCCAACTGGTCGAACGACAGATTCATCGGCTGTTGAGCCTGCCCCAGCGCGACCGGCAGTTGATGCGCAACCTGTTCGGCGACATCTCCTCGCTGCCACGCGACCTGTGGCCCACCATCGGCGAGATCCGCGAGGCGGTGGTGTACCGATGGACCACGCTCATCGATCCGCGTAGTACCCCCTCGCCCCTCAGCTACGCCAAGATGGGATTGATCATCCACACGATCCTCGGCGCGTGGGACCTCATTATCGACGGCAGCATCAGCGAGGACGAGGCCGTCGGCCTCATCATGAAGATCGTCGAGAGTCTCTTCGTCCTACCCTGGTAGGGGGCGCCGCGTCACCAGGAGAGGACGTAGGGCTCGACGGGGGCGGGCAGGGCTGAGGGTTCGCCGCGCAAGAAACGGTCCACGGCCGCCGCCGCCGAACGTCCTTCAGCGATGGCCCACACGATCAGGCTCTGGCCGCGCACGGCGTCGCCGCAGGCGAATACCGGGTTACTCTCGCCGAGCGCCTCGACGCGCCACTGGGCGTCGACCGCCAACGTCGTGCGCGCGGTGAGGACCTCGGGCCGGTCCAGGCCCAGGGCCTCGAGTTCGGGGCCGACGAATCCCGCGGCGATGAGGACCAGATCGGCGCGCGCGGTGGTGACACTCCCGTCGCGGTGGTCCTTCAGCACGATCTCGCGCACGTCGCCGTCGCCGTGGAACTCCAGGGTCTCGGTGGCGAAACGGCGCTCCCCGCCCTCCTCGTGGGCCGAGGTGACCTTGTAGAGACGCGCCATCGTGGGCCAGGGCTGATCGGCGGGACGCTGGTGCGGGGGTTCCTCCATGATCTCGATCTGCACGACCGACGCGGCTCCTTGACGGTGCGCGGTCCCGAGGCAGTCCGCCCCGGTGTCGCCGCCGCCCAGGATGATCACGTGTCGGCCCGCCGCGTCGAGGGGTGAGGACGTCTGCGTCGCGACGGCCCGATTGGCGGCCTCGAGGTAGGTCATCGCCGGGTACACCCCGGCGAGCTCGGCCCCCGCGACGGGGATCATTCGTGGCCGCGTCGACCCCAGCGCCAGGATCACGGCGTCGAACTCCGCGCGCAACTGCGCGAGCGGCGTCGCGTCATCGCCGATGGGGCGCGACGCGTGGAACACGACGCCGGCCGCGCGCATCGCGGCGAGACGGCGATCGAGTACGCGCTTCTCCAACTTGAATTCGGGGATGCCGTACCGCAGCAGCCCGCCGATGGCGTCGGCGCGTTCAAAGACCTCCACGTGGTGCCCGGCGCTGCGCAACTGCGACGCCGCGGCGAGGCCCGCCGGTCCCGATCCGACGACGGCCACGGGGAAATCGGTGGTCGTCGTCGCGGTGCGCTGCACCGTCAGACCCCGCGCGTAGGCGTGCTCGATCACTTCGTACTCGAGGCGTTCGATGGTGACGGGATCGGCGCCGATGCCCAGGACGCACGCCGACTCACAGGGCGCCGGACAGAGTCGACCGGTGAATTCGGGGAAGTTATTGGTGTCGAGGAGTTGCTCGGCGGCCTCGTCCCAGCGGCCCCGGTACACCAGGTCGTTGAAGACCGGGATGCGGTTGCCGAGCGGACAGCCCTGCATGCAGAAGGGGATGCCGCAGTCCATACAGCGCGCCCCTTGGACCTGCACCGCGTCGTCACCCTGGGGTTCGTACACTTCGCGCCAGTCGCGCAGGCGCACCGGGACCGGACGCATGGTCGGGCCCTGGCGCGTGAACTCGAGGAATCCGGTGGGCTTACCCATTGCGTGTCTCGTCTCGCACTCGCTGGTACTCCGATGTCTCGATGCGCACGAAGTTCATCCGCTCGTGGCGCCACTCGTCCAGGATCGCCCGGGCGCGTCGCGAGCCGGTCTCGACGGCGAAGCGTTCGAGCAGGGGGTGCAGGATCTCCTCGTCGAGGTACTCCAACGGATCGATCTCGTAGACGCCCGCCGCCAGGTGGTCGTGGACCTCGTTGGCGGGGTCGTAGAGGTAGAGGGTGCCGCCCGACATCCCGGCCGCCAGGTTGCGTCCGACGCCGCCGAGGATGACCACGACGCCGCCGGTCATGTACTCGCAGGCGTGGTCCCCGGTGCCCTCCACGATGATGGTGGCGCCGGAGTTGCGCACCGCGCACCGCTCCCCCACCACGCCGCTGATGAAGATCTCGCCGCTCGTGGCCCCGTAGCCAATGACGTTGCCCGCGATGATGTTGGTGTCGCTGGCGAAGGTGGCGCTCGGCGCGGGCGCGATGACGATGCGCCCGCCCGAGAGCCCCTTGCCCGCGTAGTCGTTGGCGTCGCCGCGGAGGCGCAGGGTGAGGCCCGCGGGGATGAACGCCCCCAAGCTCTGGCCCGACGAACCGTCGAGGTGGATGGTCACGTGGTCGGCGTCCAGCGTGGCCGCCCCCAGGGTGCGAGTGATGGCGCTACCGGTCAAGGTACCGACGGCCCGGTTGACGTTGCGGATGTGCAACGACACGTTCACCGGGACCCCCGAGGTCACCGCCTGGAGCGCGTCGTTCATGAACCGCCAGTCGAGCGCCTCGTCGAGCCCGTGTTCTTGCTTGAGGCTCTGGCGGCGCTGTTCGGGTTCGGTGCTCACGAGGAGCGCGCTCAGGTCGAGCGTGTTGGCGGGGTCGTCGAGCGTGGAGACCTCGAGGCGCGAGGCGTCGCCCACCAATTCGTCCAGCGTGCGCACGCCCAGGATCGACATGTACTCGCGGACCTCGTGGGCGATGAACTCAAAGAAGTTCTCCACGAACTCGGGTCGGCCGGTGAAGCGCTCGCGCAGCACCGGGTTCTGGGTCGCGATGCCCACCGGACACGTGTCGAGGTGACAGACCCGCATCATCACGCACCCCGAGACGACCAGGGGCGCCGTCGCGAAGCCGAACTCCTCGGCGCCGAGCATGGCGGCGATGATGACGTCGCGTCCGGTCTTGAGCTGGCCGTCCACCTGCACGGTGACCCGACTGCGCAGGCCGTTGCGCGCCAGGGTCTGGTGGGCCTCGGCCAGTCCCAATTCCCACGGCGTGCCGGCGTGTTTGAGTGAGGTCAGCGGCGCCGCCCCGGTGCCGCCGTCGTGGCCCGAGATGAGGATGACGTCCGCGTGCGCCTTCGCCACCCCCGCGGCGATGGTACCCACCCCCTGCTCCGACACCAATTTGACGTGGATACGGGCCTGGTCGTTGGCGTTCTTCAGGTCGTAGATCAGCTGGGCCAGGTCCTCGATGGAGTAGATGTCGTGGTGCGGCGGTGGTGAGATGAGCCCCACGCCGGGCGTCGAGTGACGGGTCTTGGCGATCCAGGGGTAGACCTTGGAACCCGGGAGCTGCCCCCCCTCGCCCGGCTTGGCGCCCTGGGCCATCTTGATCTGCAGGTCGTCGGCGTTCACCAGGTAGCGACTGGTCACCCCGAAGCGGCCCGACGCCACCTGTTTAATGGCCGAGCGCCGGTTCCCGCGCGGATCGTTGACGTCGAAGCGCTCCTCGTCCTCGCCGCCCTCACCGGTGTTGGATTTGCCGCCGATGGCGTTCATGGCGATCGCCAGGGTGGTGTGCGCCTCTTCCGATATCGAGCCGTAGGACATCGCCCCCGTCGAGAAGCGGCGCAGGATCGACGCCACACCCTCGACCTCCTCTAAGGGCACGGGCGTCGCGGCGGGCCGCAACCGCAGGAGGCTGCGCAGCGTGACGGCGGCGTCGGCCTGCTGGTCGACCAGCGTGGTGTACTCCTTAAAGATGTCGTAGCGCTTCTCGCGCGTGGCGTGCTGCAGCTTCTGAACCGTGCGGGGGTTGAACAGGTGCACCTCGCCGTCGCGGCGCCACTGGTACTCCCCGTGATTGGTGATCTCGACTCGTTCGGCGGCCGCCGGTCGATACGCGTGGGTGTGTAGGCGCAGCGTCGAACGCGCGACGTGGGCCAGGGTGATGCCGCCCACCCGCGAGGAGAAGCCCGGGAAGTAGGTCGCCAGCACACCGGCGTCGATGCCGACCGCCTCGAAGAGCTGGCTACCGACGTAACTGGCGACGGTCGAGACCCCCATCTTGGACATGACCTTGACGATGCCCTTGGTGAGCGCCTTGGCGTACTGGTAGCGCGCCTCGGCGGCTTCGAGGTCGGTGATCTCGCCGGTGCCCACCAGGGAATCGATGGTCTCGTAGGCCAGGTAGGGGCAGACCGCCGACGCGCCGAACCCCAAGAGCAGGGCCACGTGATGCACTTCGCGCACGTCACCGGCCTCCAGCACGAGCGCCGCGCTCGTGCGCAGGTGCTCGTCCACCAGTCGGTGGTGCACCGCCGAGGTCACTAACAGGCTGGGGATGGGGGCCCACTCCTCGGAGGTGTTGCGGTCCGAGAGGATAACGATGGTGGCCCCCGCGCGCACGGCGGCGACCGCTTCGTCGCAGACCGCCGCGATGGCCGACGCCAGGCGCTCTTCGTCGCTGGTCTCGCCGTGCGCGGCGAAGAGCCCGTCGACCACCGCACAGCGGAAGTCCCAGTCGACGTGCGCCTCGTGGATGTAGCGGATCTTCGCCAGTTCGTCGACGCTGAGTATCGGCGTCGCCAGCACGATCTGGTGGCAGTGCTCGGCGCTCTCGCTCAGCAGGTTCTCCTCGCCGCCCATCGTGACGCGCGTCGAGGTGACCAGCTCCTCGCGGATGGCGTCGAGCGGCGGATTGGTGACCTGCGCGAAGAGCTGGGTGAAGAAGTCGAAGAGCGGACGCTCGCGACGCGAGAGGACCGGCAACGCCGCGTCCGAACCCATCGAGCCGATGGGTTCCTCACCGACTTGGGCCATGTGTCGCACGATCATGCGCACGTCCTCTTCGCTGTAGCCGAAGAGTCGTTGGTGTCGCACGACGGAGGCGAAACTCGGGGTGAGCATGTCGCGCGGCTCGAGCTCGTCGAGGGAGACCTGCTGGCGGGCCAGCCAGTCGCCGTAGGGCGACTGCGCGGCGAGACCGGCCTTGAGTTCCTCGTCGTCGATGATGCGACCCTGCTCGACGTCCACCA
>JAKCEC010000072.1 GCA_021841725.1 Actinomycetes bacterium
GGCGGTGGGTTCTTCGCCCAGAAGGGGGCGGTCGACTTCTCGGGTGGCTACGTGATCCACCTGAGTGCCGGCTGCGCCGCCTTCGTGGGCGCGGCCATCGTCGGTCCGCGCCGGTGGCAGGACCGGGAGAACGCCTTCCCGAGCAACCTCATGATGGTGGCGGTCGGCATCGGCATCGTCTGGCTGGGCTGGAACGGCTTCAACGGCGGTGACCCGTTCTACGCGGGCGCCGACGCGGCGTCGGCGGTGCTCAACACCAACGTCGCCACGGCGGTGGGTCTCCTGGTGTGGATGTTCATGGACATGCTCTTCACCAAGCAGAAGAAGCCCACGTTCCTCGGCGCGCTCAACGGTATGTTGTGCGGCCTGGTCGCGATCACGCCCTCGGCCGGTTGGGTCAACGGCACCGGTGCCATCCTGGTCGGTCTCATCGCCACCACCGTCGTCTGGTTCGCCTGGAACTACCTCTCCAAGGTCCGTCCCTTCTCCAAGGTCGACGACGCGTTGGGCGTGGTCTACACCCACGGCATCGCCGGGCTCACCGGCGGCCTGTTGGTCGGCATCCTGGCCGATCCGCACATGATCGAATACGGCGTGGTGGGCAAGGTCTACGACGCGGCGGGCAGTTTCTCGGTCGCCGGGTGGTTCTACGGCCACTCGTTCCACCAGCTCTGGGAGCAGTTCCTCGCCGCCGCGTGGGTGATCGGCTGGACGTCGGCGATGACGGCGCTTATCTTCTGGGTAGTGAAGATCACCGTGGGTCTGCGCGAGTCCGACGAGGTCCTCGCCATCGGTGACATTGCCATCCACGAGGAGGAGGCCTTCCCGGAGCCCACCTTCGGTGAGCCCGTTATGACCCCCAGCCACTCTCACTCAGACAACGTTTAAGGAGCGACATGAAATTAGTTAGTGCAGTGATTAAGCCGTTCAAGTTGGACGAGGTCAAGGTGGCGGCGCGCGAGTGCGGCGTCACGGGGATGACCGTCTCGCAGGTCCGCGGCTTCGGCCGCACCGGTGGTCACATCGAGATCTACCGCGGCAAGGAGTACGAGTTCGACTTCGTCGACAAGCTCCAGGTGGAGATCGTGACGACCGACGAGAACGTCGACCACGTCGTGGAGGCGGTGGCCGGCGCGGCGCGCACCGACACGGTGGGTGACGGGATGCTCTGGGTCACCGACATCGAGCACGTGGTGCGTATCCGCACCGGCGAGCGCGGCCCCGGCGCCGTGTAATCTCGCGCCACGCGGTCCAGGGGCGCCGGGGCAACCCGGCGCCCCTGGACGTTGGCCCCCCACTCGCCGTAGTGGGCACTCGCGGCACTCGCCGCACCCGATGCCCTGGCCATAATGGGATGTGCCTATTTCGCCCGACGCCCCTACCCGCGCCCCGTCGTCGAACTCCCGTCGTCGCGGGTTCCACCAGGGGCCGCGTCTCTCGGGGGCGCTCGCCCTCGCCCTCGTCCTCGCGGGTATGGTCGGCGTGGTGCCCGCGGGGGCGTCCACCTACCGCGCTTCGGCCGCCGACGTGACGGCGACCCTGTCGTATCAGGGCAGCTACCCCACGGCCCGCCACACGACACTCACGATCTCGCGCGCCGGTCGCGAGGTGTACCACGGCGCCGTGCGCGCCTCGCTGTGCGGTGACCTCTGCTGGCCCGCGCCCACCTACGGACCGGGTAGCGCGAATCCGCTACGCGTGGTCGGTCTGCGCGCCGGCTCGCCCGACGTGGTGCTCGGCCTCTACAGCGGCGGGGCGCACTGCTGCTTCGTGATGGAGGTCTTCGCGCCGTCCTCGACGTCGCGCTACGCCATGACCGAGGTCGACCTGGGTGACCCGGGCGGGCGCCTCGAGGTTCTGCCCGGGAGCCCCTTCGCGGCCATCGTGACCGCCGACGACACCTTCGCCTACGCCTTCACGGACTTCGCGGCGTCGGGACTGCCCCTACAGATTCTGCGCTTCAACGGCCACGGTGTCACCAACGTGACGCGCCAGTACCCGTCGCTGCTGCGCGCCGACGCCGCCGGGTGGCTCGCCGCCTTCTACGCCCAGGCGTCGTCGCACTACCGCGACTCCGTCGGCGTGATCGCGGCGTGGGCGGCGGACCAGTACCTCCTCGGACGCGCGCGCGCCGCGGACCTCTTCCTCGGCCAACAGGCGCGCGCCGGGCACCTCAACAGTCTGTTGAACCCCGCGGTGCACGCGACGGTCTTCGTGGCCCACCTCGAGACGTTCCTCGTCCGCGCGGGGTACTGACCCCCGCGGGCGACACCTCGTCGCTCAGCGCGCCAGGGCGCTCGCCGTGAGGGCGATCCCGCGACCCCACGAGAGGATCTGGGCGTAGGGCAGGAACGCGGTGCCGGCCTTGGTGTGGTCCACGACCGGGTTGGCCAGGTAGCGCTCGTGACCACTCGGGTCGATGAAGAACACCTCCGAGGAGTGCACCACGTCCACGCGGGGTCCTCGCGGGATGACGCTGATGCCGTAGTCGTTCCACACCCGGCGCAGGGCGCCGATCGCGCCGGTCACGAAGTGCCACGACGCGATCGTGTCGAGTTGGTGGTCCCGGGAGAACGCCGCGACGTCGGCGACGTGCGCGTGGTACTGGTTCACGTTCACCGCGACGAAGGCCACCCGGGACGCCCGCGCACCCAGGTCGTGGTAGGCGTCGACGAATTCCTGCGACACGATGGGGCAGATGTCGGTGCAGTGGGTATCCATGAACTCCATCACCACGACGCGCCCGCGCAGACTCGACAGGGTGAGGGGGCGACCCGTCTGGTCGACCAGCGTGAAGTCGGGCGCGAGGGCGCCCGGGACCGGGGAGAGGGCCATGAGGTCGGCCAGCGACGTCGAAATACTCGTCGGGATCCCGGTGAGTCGCGGGAGCTGGTTCTGGGCGTCGCGGTAGCGCGTGGCCACGACCGCGAGGCCGGCGGACACGACCACCAGGAAGGCCAGCGCGCCAATGAGGACCGGTCCCGGTCCACGGCGTCGCGGGGTCGCGGGCGTGGGGGGCACGACGTCGTCGGGCGTGTCGGTCATTAAGGCGTCTCCTGCTCGGTGCAGGTCAATCTACCGGGAGTGCCTCCGTCGCGCGCCCGAGTGCGCGACGCTAACCGGCCTGGCGCGCGACCGCCTCGGCCGCGGCCGCGGCGACGGCGGGGTCGCCGAGGTAGTCGGCCTCGATCACCTCGAGGGACTCGTCGAGTCGCATGAGGTAGGGGATGCCGGTGGGGATCTCCAGTTCGGCGATCTCGTCGTCGTCGATGTTCTGGAGCACTTTGCGCAGAGCGCGCAGCGAATTACCGTGGGCCACGACCAGCACCGCCCCGCCGCGCACGCCCTCGCTGCGCAGGTCCTCGGCGATGACGTCACTGAAGTACGGGGTGGTGCGCGCGACCACGTCCTTTAAGCACTCGGTCAAGGGGATCTTGTGGGGGTCGACGTCGCGGTAACGCGGGTCGCGCGCACTCGAGCGAGGGTCGTTCGAGGGCATCGGGGGCGGCGGCACGTCGTAGGAGCGACGCCAGAGCTTGAGCTGCTCCATGCCGAACTTCTCGGCGGTCTCCTTCTTGTCCTTGCCGGTGAGGTCTCCGTAGTGACGCTCATTGAGGCGCCAAGAGCGTCGCACGGGGAGCCACGAACGTCCCGCGGCGTAGAGGGAGATTTCGGCGGTGCGGATCGCGCGCGTCAGCAGCGACGTGTGTAGGAGGCGCAGGTCGAGGCCCGACGCGGCGAGGAGTTCACCGGCCACGCGGGCCTCGGCCTCGCCCTGGGCGTTGAGGTCGACGTCGTGCCAGCCGGTGAAGAGGTTGAGTTCGTTCCATTCGGAACGACCGTGACGCAGAAGTATGAGATCGGGCACGTTGTCATCGTAGTGACGTCCGCGGATAACTCCCAATTCGACTCGCCGGTGGGCGTACACCCTCATCTGCTACGGGACTATGGTCATTTCATACTATTGACCGTATATAGTTACTTGACAAGCATAGACTCAACTCTGTACACTGGTGACAACGTCTGGCGTCCGGAGGGACCGAGCGCGGGACCAAGATATTGAAGGAGCATTTCATGGCTAAGGCAGTCGGCATCGACCTCGGAACCACCAACTCGGTGGTCTCAGTGTTGGAGGCGGGAGAGCCCGTCGTTATTCCGAACGCCGAGGGTGGTCGCACGACGCCGTCGGTCGTTGGGTTCTCGAAGACCGGCGAGGTTCTCGTCGGTGAGGTGGCCAAGCGACAGGCCATCACCAACCCCGAGCGCACGATCCGCTCGGTCAAGCGCCACATGGGTGAGAACTGGACCGTCGACATCGACGGCACCAAGTACACCGCCCAAGAGATCTCGGCGCGCATCCTCCAGAAGCTCAAGCGCGACGCGGAGGCCTACCTGGGTGACACCGTGACCCAAGCGGTCATCACCGTGCCGGCCTACTTCAACGACGCCCAGCGCACCGCGACCAAGGAGGCCGGCCAGATCGCCGGTCTCGAGGTGCTGCGCATCGTGAACGAGCCCACCGCGGCGGCCCTGGCCTACGGCCTCGACAAGGGGGGCCAGGAGCAGACGGTGTTGGTGTTCGACCTCGGTGGCGGCACCTTCGACGTGTCGGTGCTCGACATCGCCGACGGCGTCTTCGAGGTGAAGTCCACCCACGGCGACACCCACCTCGGGGGCGACGACTGGGACGAGGCGGTCATGCAGTGGCTGATCAAGACCTTCAAGGACACCGAGGGCGTGGACCTGTCGGCCGACAAGATGGCGGTGCAGCGACTGAAGGAGGCCTCGGAGAAGGCCAAGATCGAACTCTCCGCGGTCCAAGAGACCACGGTCAACCTCCCCTTCATCACCGCGACCGCCGAGGGCCCCAAGCACCTCGACATCAAGTTGTCGCGCGCCAAGTTCAACGAGCTCACCGCCGACCTGGTGGAGCGGTGCCGCAAGCCCTTCGACCAGGCCATCAAGGACGCGGGTCTCACCCTGGACCAGATCCACCACGTGATCATGGTCGGCGGTTCGACCCGTATCCCCGCGGTCCAGGAACTCGTCACCAAGGTGACCGGCAAGGAGCCCAACAAGAGCGTGAACCCCGACGAGGTGGTCGCCATCGGCGCCGCCGTGCAGGCGGGGGTCTTGAAGGGCGACGTCAAGGACATCTTGCTCCTGGACGTCACGCCGCTCTCCCTGGGCATCGAGACCAAGGGCGGGGTCATGACTAAGATCATCGACCGCAACACCACCATCCCCACCAAGAAGTCCCAGACGTTCACCACGGCCGACGACAATCAGCCGAGCGTCGAAGTGCACGTCCTGCAGGGGGAGCGCGAGATGGCCTCCTACAACCAGACGCTGGGCAAGTTCCAGTTGGTCGGGATCCCGCCCGCGCCGCGCGGCGTGCCCCAGATCGAGGTGACCTTCGACATCGACGCCAACGGCATCGTGCACGTCTCGGCGAAGGACACGGCGACGGGCGCGACCCAGTCGATGACCATCACCGGTGGTTCCTCGCTCTCCAAGGAGGAGATCGACCGCATGGTGCGCGACGCCGAGGCCCACGCCGAGGACGACCGCCAGCGCCGCGCCGAGGCCGAGGTGCGTAACAACGCCGACGGCCTGGTGTACTCGACCGAGAAACTCCTGAAGGACCAGGCCGAGTCGTTCCAGGGTACCGAGCGTGAGGACGTCGAGGGGGCGTTGGCCGCCTTGAAGGAGGCGCTCACCGGCACCGACAACGACGCCATCACGGCCGCGACCGAGAAGTTGCTCTCGGCCAGTCAGGGCTTCAGCCAGCGTCTCTACGAGGAGGCCGCCAAGGCCAACTCCCAGACCGCGACCCCGCCCCCGGCCGGTGACGACGAGGACATCGTCGACGCCGAGATCGTGGACTGACCGTGAGCGAGGTCTTCGAATCCGACGAGGTGACGGCGTCGGAAGACGCCGTCACCCAGGACATCACCGAGTTGTCCGAGGCTGAACTTCAGCGCGACGAGTACTTGAACGCCCTCCAGCACCTGCAGGCGGACTTCGAGAACTACCGTAAGCGGGTCGCGCGGTCCTCCGAGGACGCGGCGGCGCGCGCCGCCGGGTCCCTCGTGGCCAGTCTGTTGCCGGTGCTCGACGCCTTCGACCTCGCGGCGCAGCACTTCGCGGCGGCGCCCTCGGAGGAGGCGACGGCCCTCAATCAGTCGCGCGCGCTGCTGCTCGACTCCCTGGCCAAACAGGGGCTCGAGCGCGTGGACGAGGCGCGGGTGGGTTTCGACCCCCAGATCCACGACGCGGTGGCGCACGTGGAGGGCGACGGGGACGCCGGCGAACAGCTGGTCGACGAGGTGCTGCGCGCCGGGTACCGCTGGAAGGGCACCGTGTTGCGCCCCGCCATGGTGCGGGTCAAGGGTTAGAAGGGTGACATGGCCGAACGCGAGTGGTTCGACACGGACTACTACAAGGTCTTAGGCGTCTCGTCGAGCGCCACGGATAAGGAGATCACGCGCGCCTACCGCAAGCTCGCCAAGTCCCACCACCCCGACACCAACCCGGGCTCCGAGGAACGCTTCAAGGAGATCTCGGTGGCCTACGACGTGCTGGGCGACGCCGCCAAGCGC
>JAKCEC010000073.1 GCA_021841725.1 Actinomycetes bacterium
GATGCCCCGCGGCGCCCAGGTGATCTACCCCAAGGATTTGGGGACGATCTTGATGCAGGCCGACGTGGGTCCGGGCATGCGCGTGCTCGAAGCCGGGGTGGGGTCCGGCGCGTTATCGATGACGCTGTTGCGCGCCGGGGCGCGCATCACGGCCTACGAGATCCGCGACGATTTCGCGCAACAGGCGCGCAAGAACGTCGTCGACATGCTGGGTGAACAGGTCGACTACGACATTCACATTCGTGACGTGACCCTCGGCATCGACGAGCGCGACCTGGACCGCGTCATCCTCGACATGCCCGAGCCGTGGCTGGTCGTTCCCCACGCGGCGCTCGCCCTGCGTCCGGGCGGAATCTTCTTGGCCTACCTCCCGACCATCAATCAGACCCAACTGGTGCGCGAAGCCCTCAAGGCACACGCCTTCGGCGTCGAAGAGACCGTCGAGATCCTGCGCCGGACCTGGCACATCGATGGGCGTAGCGTGCGACCCGATCACCGAATGGTGGCGCACACGGGGTTCCTGACCTCGGCGCGGCGCCTGGTCAAGGGATAGGCCGGCGTCAGTCGCGTTCGATGAAGATGCACTCGCCCGGGCACTCCTCGGAGGCCTCGACGACGGCGTCTTCCTGGTCGGGGGCCACCGTGGCGAGACCCGCGGAACCACCGGGTGAGGAGAGGGCCACGCCGTCGTGCTTCACGTAGGCGAGTCCGTCGTCGAGCAACGTGAAGACCGAAGGACAGATTTCCTCGCACAGACCGTCGCCGGTGCACAAGTCCTGATCAATCCATACCTTCATCGTGGTGGCCTTTCGTTGCCGTTTGGTCTCCGTTTACTTTAGCGGAAAGCCCACTCGCGACGACTGTGACAAACGCTGCGCGCTCACCTAGGGTTGCCCTATGGAGCATTCGAACCCGTTTGGCCAGTACCGCGACGAGGGCGCCGCGCGGGACGACTTCGACGTGCCGACTTTTAGCGTCGACACCCTCGACCAGGCCCTGCACCGCATCGAGTTGCTCGAACAGAAGCTCGTGGAGTCGCGGCTCCAACTCACCCAGTCGCGATCGAACAACGAGAAGCTCGCCGTCACCATCCAGCAGACGCGTGATCAGATCACCGCCCTGCGTGACGAGGTGGAGAAGCTCACCCAGCCGCCGGCCGTCTACGGGACCTTCATCGAGTTCAACCCCGACGGCACCGCGGACATCTTCGCCTCGGGTCGCAAAATGCGCGTCTCGGTGCACCCGGGACTGGACCCGGGACAGGTGGAGCGCGGCCACGAGGTCGTCCTCAACGAATCTTTCGCCATCATCGGGATCCGTAACCCCGACGGTCAGGGTGAGGTCGTGAGCGTCAAGGAGGTCCTCGACGACCGGCGCGTCCTGGTCTACGGTCGCGCCGACGAGGAGCGCGTGGTGGAGATGGCGGACGCCCTCCGCGACGTCCGCCTGCGCAGCGGCGACGCGGTGCTCCTGGACCCGCGCTCGGGACTCCTGGTCGAGAAGTTGGTGCGACAAGAGGCTGAGGAACTGATTCTCGAAGAGGTGCCCGACGTCAGTTACGCCGACGTGGGCGGTCTGGATTCTCAAATCGAGTCCATCACCGACGCCGTGGAACTGCCCTACCTGCACCGCGCCCTGTTCAACGACTACGAGCTGCCCGCGCCCAAGGGCATCCTCCTCTACGGGCCGCCGGGGTGCGGCAAGACGCTGATCGCCAAGGCGGTGGCCAACTCGCTCAGCCAGAAGGTCGCCGAGTTGACCGGCAATCGCAACGTGCGCTCGTACTTCCTCAACATCAAGGGGCCCGAACTCCTCAATAAGTACGTGGGCGAGACCGAACGCCAGATCCGCGTCGTCTTCCAGCGCGCCCGCGAGAAGGCCGAGGAGGGGGTGCCCGTCATCGTCTTCTTCGACGAGATGGACTCCCTCTTTCGCACCCGCGGCACGGGCATCTCCTCGGACATGGAATCCACCATCGTCCCCCAACTGCTCGCCGAGATCGACGGGGTCGAGTCCTTGCGCGACGTCATCGTCATCGGCGCCACCAACCGTGAGGACCTCATCGATCCGGCGATCCTGCGACCCGGCCGCCTCGACGTGAAGATCAAGATTGAACGCCCCAACGAGAGTGGCGCGGCTCAGATCTTCGAACGCTACCTGCACCGCGAGCTACCCCTCGACCCCGACGAGGTACGCGTCCACGGTGGGGGCGACCGTGACAAGGCGCTCGCGGTGATGATCGAACAGACGGTGGCCAACATGTACGGCGTCGACGACGACAACCGCTTCCTCGAGGTGACCTACCAGGGGGGCGACAAGGAGATCTTGTACTTCAAGGACTTCGCCTCGGGCGCCATGATCGAGAACATCGTGCGCCGGGCCAAGAAGTTGGCGGTCAAGCGCGAAATCGCCTCCGCCGTCCGCGGACTTCGCATCGACGATCTGCTGGCCTCCATCCGCGAGGAGTACCACGAAAACGAGGATCTGCCCAACACCACCAACCCCGACGACTGGGCCCGGATTTCGGGGAAGAAGGGTGAGCGCATCGTGTTCATCCGGACGTTGATCAATCGCGAGAAGGCGGAGGTGGCGGGCGGACGCTCCATCCAGCACGTCGGTACCGGTCAGTACCTCTAAGCATGGCCATTGCGAAGATTCTGGGGATTGAGACCGAGTACGGCGTCGTCGGTGGTCCCGACGCCGACCCCACGACGGCGTCGAGCATCATCGTCAACGCCTACGCCCAGCAGGGGCGCACCCGCATCACCTGGGACTTCAACGACGAGTCGCCGGGCACCGACGCCCGCGGGATCATCGGGGTCGGGTCCCTCGCCCCCACCATCGAAACGCACCTGGCGAACACCGTGCTCACTAACGGCGCGCGACTCTACGTCGATCACGCCCACCCGGAATATTCGTCACCCGAGTGCGCGACGCCGGCGCAGGCGACGCTCTACGACCAGGCGGGCGAGGAGGTGATGCGTCGGGCGCTGCGGGCGGCCAACGAGACGCTGCCCCCCGAACGCGCGATCTCGCTGTACAAGAACAATTCTGACGGCAAGGGGAATTCTTACGGCACCCACGAGAACTACCTCGTCGCGCGCTCGGTGGAGTTCGCCGACGTGGTCCGCGCCATGGTGCCCCACTTCGTCTCGCGTCAAGTCGTGGTGGGCGCCGGCAAAGTCGGCGCCGAGACGGACGTGGGCGAGGCCGCCCACCCGGCGTTCCAACTCAGCGCGCGCGCCGAGTTCTTCGAGGAGGTGGTGGGACTCGAGACCACGCTCAAGCGACCCATCATCAATACGCGCGACGAACCCCACAGTGACGCCGAACGCTTCCGCCGGCTCCACGTGATCTGCGGCGACGCCAACATGAGCCCCGTGGCCACCCTGGTGAAGCTGGGCTCGACCGCGCTGCTCCTCGCCGCCCTCGAAGACGACGGCGCGGCCCAGTTCCCCCCGGCCCCCGCGCAGCCCGTGCGCGCACTACGCGAGTTCTCCTTCGACGTCACCCTGCGTCACGCCGTGCGTGACGAGACGGGGCGCACCCGTAGCGCGTGGGACTACCAGGACGAACTCTGGCACCTGGCGCGCCGCTACGTCGAGCGTCACGGCGGGGCGGCGGTGGCGGGCCCCGAGGAAGTCGCCCAGATCCTCGCCCAGTGGCGCGAGATGCTCGACGGAGTCCGCGACGACCCCGAGGCGGTCGCCGACCGGGTGGACTGGGTGGCCAAACGCCGGGTCGTCGAGGGATTTCAATCTCGTTACGATTTAGCCCCGCGCGACGCCAAGCTTCGCGCCATCGACCTGCAGTACCACGACGTGCGTCGCGACAAGTCCCTGGCGCAACGGGTCGGGTTGCGCCCGGTCTCTCCCGACGACGCCATTCGCCACGCGGTCGCGCACGCCCCCGAGAGCACGCGGGCCTATTTTCGCGGGCAGTGCGTGACGCGCTTCCCCGACGACATCGTGTCGGCCAACTGGGACTCCATCGTCTTTGACGTCGGCCAGGGCCCCCTGCAACGGATACCGATGATGGACCCCACGCGCGGCACCCGCGATTTGGCGGGCGCCCTCTTCGAGGAGAATTCGACGGCCATTGCGCTCGTGACCGCGCTCAACGGGTAGAACTAGTACGTGACTGAACAAGAACGTATCCAGAAGCAACGCGGCGAACGCACTCGCGCGGACAGTGACGACCTATCGATCGTCACCAAGAAGGGCGAGCAGCTCAAGGGTGAACTCGACGACCTGCTCGACGAGATCGACGCCGTTCTCGAAGAGAACGCGGAGGAGTTCGTACGTAATTACGTGCAAAAGGGCGGTGAGTAATGGGCCTGCCCCTCTTCGACGCCCAGAGTGATCCGGGGCCGTCCTTCGTGCGCTTCGCCGAGATGTCGGGACTGATGGCCCCGAGCACCTCCTCGGACCTGTCCGCGCACGCCACCACCGTGGTGGCGGTGCGCTTCGACGCGGGAGTGGTGATGGTCGCGGACCGCCAAGCGACGTCGTACTACGTGGCGAACCGCGACGTGCGCAAGATCGAGGCCGCCGACCGGTACACCGCACTGGCCATTTCCGGGTCCGCCGCGCGCGGACTCGAATTCATCCGACTGGCGCAACTGTCCTTCGAGCACTACGAGAAGATGACCGATTCGTCGCTCAGCCTGGAGGGGAAGGCCAACTACCTCTCGCCACTGATCCAGCGCAACAACCTGACCTCGACGCTGGTCGTGCTGCCCCTGCTGGCGGGCTGGGACCTCGCGCACCAGACGGGACGGGTGTTCGAGTACGACGGCGCGGGGGGCTGCTACGAACGACAGGACTTCTCGGTGATCGGCTCGGGCTCGCCCTTCGCCGAATCCACCCTGCGCCTCGGCTTTCGCACCGACATGTCGCGCGAGGACGCCCTGGCCCTGGCGGCGCTGGCCATCTACGAGGCGGCCGATAACGACCCGAGCACCGGGGGACCGGACTTCGTGCGCAACATCTTTCCGATGATGGTCACCTTGACCGCCGAGGGCTTCCGAGAACTCGACCAGGCGACCGCGGCCGCCACCTTCCGACTCATCAACGACCGACGTGCGCAGTCCGGTGGTGTCGCCGGGGGGACCCTGCGATGAGTAACTACTTCTACGTCGCGCCCGAACAACTGATCAAGGACCGGGCCGAATTCGCCCAGAAGGGCATCGCCCGTGGTCGTTCCATCATCGCGGCGATCCACGACGTGGGCGTGGTCATGGTCGCCGAGAACCCTTCGGCGTCGCTCTACAAGATCTCCGAGATCTACGACCGCATCGCCTTCGCGGGAGTGGGCAAGTACAACGAGTTCGACCGACTGCGCGAGGCGGGTATCCGCTGGGCCGACGGCACGGGCTACACCTACTCGCGCGAGGACGTGGACGCGCGCGCCCTCGCGAACTTCTACGCCCAACACCTGGGCGACATGTTCACCGAGGGACAGAAGCCACTCGAAGTCGAGATTCTCGTCGCGCAGTTGGGCAACAAGTTCCGACCGACCAAGCTCTACCGCATCGCCTACGAGGGGACCATCTCCGACGAGGAGGACTTCGCGGTGTTGGGCGGTGACGCCGAGACGATCAAGAAGCGCTTCGCGGACCTGGAGCGTGGTCACCTGCCCCTCGACCAGACCCTCAAGAACGCGGTGTCCGCGCTGGCGGGCCCCGATCGCCACCTTCCGGTCGGCGACCTGGAGGTGGGCGTGCTCGAGGATCGCGGCGACCGACGCACCTTCGAGCGGCTCGACGACGGGCAGATTGCCCGCCTCCTCGAGTGAACCGGCACTAGCGTCTAGGCATGCTGCGGCGGATCTACGGAATCGAGACCGAGTACGGGGTGACCTACTCGTTGCGCGGGCAGCGTCGCCTCAGCCCCGACGAGGTCTCGCGCTTCCTGTTCCGACGGGTGGTGGCGTGGGGACGCTCCAGCAACGTGTTCTTGGAAAACGGTAGCCGCCTGTACCTCGACGTCGGCAGTCACCCGGAGTACGCGACGGCCGAATGCGATTCCCTCTGGGACCTCGTCGCCCAGGACAAGGCCGGTGAAGCGATCTTGCGCGAGTTGGTCGGCCACGCCCAGCAGCAACTCGACGACGAGGGGGTGCGCGGCGACATCTTCCTCTTCAAGAACAACACCGACTCCTCGGGCAATTCCTACGGGTGCCACGAGAACTACTGCATCGAACGTATCGAGGACCTCAGCCGTCTCGAGCAGGTCTTCATCCCGTTCCTCGTCACGCGCCAAATCTTCGCCGGCGCCGGCAAGGTCGTCACCAACGCCAAGGGCACGGCCTTCTCGATGAGCCAGCGCGCCGAGCACATGTGGGAGGCGATCTCCTCGGCCACCACCCGCTCGCGACCGATCATCAACACCCGCGACGAGCCCCACGCCGACCCCGAGAAGTACCGGCGATTGCACGTAATCGTGGGTGACTCCAACATGAGCGAATACGCCACCTTCATGAAGATGGGCACCGCCGCGGTGGTGCTGGCGATGATCGAGGACCGTACCACGGTCCTGC
>JAKCEC010000074.1 GCA_021841725.1 Actinomycetes bacterium
ACAGCGTGAGTAACACACTTATGGTGGGCGCTGAGGGACTCGAACCCCCGACCTGCTGAGTGTAAATCAGCTGCTCTAACCAACTGAGCTAAGCGCCCGCGAATGGGACAGTCTAGGTGAGCCCGCGACGAAACAACAACCGTCAGATGACACCCGCGGACAACATGAAGTCAAGGAGTTCGACCGTGGCACAAAATACCGGACGGCGCACCACCGCGTCAGCGGTGTCGAGCAACGCACCGCCATAATCCGCCGCGGTCGCGCCCGCTTCGCGGGCAATCAGGAGACCAGCTAAGTAATCCCAGGGATGCAGGGTGGAATGCTGGGCCACCCCGTAAACGTCAAGCGAGCCGTCCGCCACGAGACAGATCTCGAGGCTGGCGGCTCCCAGGGCGCGGTACTGGGCCCACCCCAAATGACGCGAGGGCAGGCCCGAAAAAGCCATGATCGATCGTCCGACCTCGGTCTGACCACTGGGTGAGATCGTGGCCCCGTCACGCCGCGCACCCGCCCCCTTCTCGGCTTCGAAGACCGTACCGGTCGCCTGGTTCATGACCAGGCCCGCGACGAGCTCATCACCGCGCAACACGGCCAATGACGTCGCGTAAAAAGGAACACCGTGGTCGCAGTTGGTCGAGCCATCGATGGGGTCCACGACCACGGTGAAGTCACCGGACCCGCTGATCCCCGACTCCTCACTCACCACCCGAAAGCCCGCGGCCCCCAATACCCGTAGGGCCACCTCGTCGGCGACGAGATCGAGGTGGTACTGCGTCTCGCGCGCCCCCGAATAACCCCGGCCGCGGTGACCCACGACGGCCTCACGAATTTCGAGTGCACACTGGCGAAGGGGTTCGAGCAAGTTGGTTGGCACGTGTCCACGGTAGCGGTAACGAAGGCTAACCTGAGAGTTAATGGCCGCCATTGACGTCGCTGGTTTCGTAGCAGACCTTAAAGATCACGCAGTAACTCACGGTTTTCACGTACACGATGAACGCCATTTCGTCGAGACTTACTCACTGCGTCAAGCGTGGGAGGTGGACCTGCACCCCGAGGACGGGTGTGGCGGTCCCGTGGATCTGCACATCGAACTCGACGTCGACCCGCGCACGCTGCTCGCCTTCGAGGACGCGGTGCTCGGACTTCCCGACGACGTCGATCCACCCGACGAGTTCCACTTCCCCCTCGTGCTGACCTGGAGCCTGCCCCCCATGCCCCACGGCCCCGATCTGCTGCGCCTCGCCATCGACCTCGCGCCGGTGGGCGGCCTGGAGATGCCCCTCGAGGTCACGGCGACTGATTCCTTCGCCTCCCCCACCGAGACCAGTGAGCGGCGCATCTCCATCGTGGCGCGCCGCGCCATTTCGCTCGCGCAAGTCGCCAAGGGGGAGGACCCCCTGTGTGAGGTCTTCGAACGCGGACGCGGCGTGAGTGACTACCTCCTCCAGGCCGCCGACTCGTGGCTCGGCTAAGTCGACTCGGTGTCGTCGCCCCACTCGTCGCCGCCGGATTGCTCCTGAGCGCCTGCGGTAGCGGTTCGGCGATCGCCCAGGCGCGCGCGTCGTGCAAGTTCGTGCACGCGGCCCTCGCCCTGCAAGTGCGCAGCGAGGCGAAGGGGCTGACGTCCGCGCAGAGAAACGACCTCCAGGGTCAGGCGATGGGCGAGCTCCTCAAGGGGACCCCGGCCGCCGCCGCGGCGACTTCGAGCGACGGCAGTTGGAACCCGCTCATGACCACGATTGGCGAAGCCCAGCGGGTTCCCCTGCACGACCTCGTGCCCGCGTTGCGACGACTGTGCCAAGTGGCCGACTCGTCATCGCCCTACCTCTAGGACGCGTGGTTCGGCGGCGTCGGGAAACGCTGGTGCAGCCACTCCAGTGAATTGGGACGTTCGATGGCTTCGTCCCACCCGTCCAGCAGCGACTCCAGGTGCTCGTGGTTCGCGACTTGGGCGATGATCACCACCGTCATCTCGCTCACCGGCTCGGACACGGGATAGTAGTCACCGAAGGCGTCTTCGGTGATCGAGGCGTCGGGTTCGATCATGAGATAGAGCTCGCCGGTCGCCTCCACCCACGACAATTCGTAGTGATTGCCCTGCGCGTCGGTCCAGTCGTCCCCGTATTCGAACTCAGCGCTCTCGCGTCGAGCTTCGTTGCTCTCGTAGAAGGTTTCGAGGTCCATGCCCTCAGCCTACGCCACCACCACCGACGTTCGTTGAGCGCCACGCCACTGTGTGCCGCGATGTGAGTAAGAAACGTTGCGCGCTCGCGCGTACCGCTCTGGCCCCGCGGCACTGGACTCATCGTCATGAACCTGACACACGACTACCTCAGCCAACTCCGCACCGACTGGCGCTGCGTGGGGCGCGGTGAGCCCTCGCGACTCGCCTGCGCGCGCCTCCGATCCCGTCACGACGCCCTCGCCCTGCGCGACGCCGAGGACCTCTTCGACGTGGTCACGGCCCTGGACCGGGGCGCCGGGCGCAGCGTGCTCGATCGCGCGCGCATCGTCCAAGCACTCCTCGTCGAGGCCGACGACGAGTTGATCGCGCGGGCGCTCCTACAGACCCTCCTGCCCGGCGTCGTCAGCGTGTGCCGACAACTTCGATTTGGTCGCGGCATCGTCGACGAACCCCACGAGAGTGTGGCCATCGCGGTATCGCTCCTGAGTGATGTAATCCGCGACTGGGCGGGCCAGTCGCGCCCCTACGCCGCGCCCGATATCCTCTCGGCCCTGCGCAGTCGACTGCGTCGTTGGCTGCTCAAGGAAAAGGCCGGGCGCGTCGCCACGACCTCCCTCGACGACGTCGCGCCGGTCGCGCCGACGTCGTCACCGCTGCTCACTCGACTCGAGGCGTTGCGCGATGGGCCCCACGAACGCCTCGCCCGACTCACCTATCAATGCGTCTTCGCGGGCGTGGGACTCGGTGAACTCGCCCGCTCGGACCACTCCTCGGTGCCGACCCTCAAGCGAGAATTGCAGGTGTTCGCCCTCGCCCATCTCCTCGGATGACCAACGGCACCGGCGAATGTTCTCAACTACCTCTATCCTTCGTTGCTAATGACCCCGCGACGATTCACCCTACGGACGTCGCACCTGTTGATGTGGTCGAGTCCACTGTTGTTGCTCGTCCTGGTCTTCACCATGAATTCGCGGCCGCTGCACGCCGCGAGAGCGACCGGTTCGACCGTGAGCCCGACGATGACGACGGGGGCAGCGACGGGCACGACGTCGACCCCGAGGACACCCCGCATCGCACCACGGCGGCCGGCGACACGCGCGGCGGCGACGGCACCCGGGAGGTCCACGATTCCTCGCACGGTGCCCCCGCACGCGGAGACGACGAGCGGGCCGCCCGCGCACTCCGCCGCCGTGACCGCGACGAGCGTCGCCAGGAGCGTGATCGTCGCCACGGTACTGCACTCGGGACAACTGACACTGGGCTCGCCCGAGGCTATCCTCCCCCTCCACGGACCCGGTCGCTGGTCCCTCGTCGACGACCACGCCGTCTCCAGCTCCCTGGTGTGCGCGACGGTGTCGAGCCCCGTGAGCGACGTAGTGACGGTATCGACTTCGCAGACCTGTCAGCTCGCGATCACCATCGCGACCGGAGCGCCGACCACGTGGACCCTGCGCAACATCCCCTGACGCGCGTCGCGACCGGACCGGTTCAGGGGCTAGCCCTGATCCTCTACTTCGTGCTGCTCCCCTACGTGGTGGCGACCAAGTGGCGCTTCTCGTACACGGTGACCGGGGGTGCGCTCGTGCGCGACTTGCTCGTCGGCCTGGCGATCTTCTGGCTGATCTTCCTGTTGTTGCTGCTGGCGTACGTCCAACGACTTCGCCACGCGCGTAGCGTGCCCGCCAACGGATGCGCCTGGTTGGCCGCGCTGGTCATCTCCGCCCTCCCGTTCCTGGTCACCTCGAGCGCCCAGGCGAGCACCGGACCACCCCGGACTCCCTCGGCGGTACCGGCGGTGTCGGTCGTCGCGAGCCGTCCGGGGGCGGCGGTGCCCGCCGGACGTGACGGCGCCACCGCGCCACTGCCCGTCGGTGCGTTCGCCCTCGCGTTGGCGGCCAAGGGGCGCCGCGACCGTCTGCGGACCACGCCCGACCCGCGCGAGGGCGACCTCGACGCCCTGTACGAGCGACTCCACGACGGGGACGTGACTCTCGTAGCGCGCCTGCGCGACGCGGTCGGTTCGGACCTCGACGGCGAGGTCCGCATCGGCCCCGACGCCCTGTCACTCCCGGCTCGCGGTGACCTCGACCCGGTCGCGGTCATCATCCTCGAGGTCGGCGACGGGGGGTTCACCCTCGGCTACGCGCGTGAGGGGGGCGCCCTGCCCGTCGATCTCTCGCGCGACACGCAGTCCCTGCTCACCGACGTCGTGGCGCTGCACGACGGGGCGCTGCGCTTCGCGCGCTCGCCCGAGGAACTGGTACGCGCGCTCGCGCGTCGTCGCGACGCGACCACCCTCGTCGTGTTCCTCGGCGACCCCGAGGACCTCGACGAGGAACTCCGTCAGCTCTGCGTGAGCGTGCGCCCCGCCCGGGGCACACCCCACTTCCGCGGCGCCCCGACCCGTCGAGTACGGGTTGAACTGTTGCGCGCCTACCCCCAAGTGCAGGGCCTGGTGGAGGACTTCACCCCCACGCTGCGCCGCCGCTGTCTCGAGATGGTCGCCTACCTCGCCATGCACCCCAGCGAACCGGTGACCGGCGACCGCCTCCGCACCCGGGTCCTGATCCACGCCAACGTCGACGCTTCCAAAACCACCCTCACCAATACCGCGTCCGCGGTGCGACGTTCCTTGGGCGGTGACGACCACGGGAACTTCCTCGAGCCGGTGTCCTCGGGCCTCTACCACCAACGCGGCGTCGAATTCGACGTCGCCGACTTCCACCGCTTGGTCGCGCGCGCGCGTTTGGCGCCCGCGGACGCCCTCGATCTCTCCGTGCGCGCCCTCCAACTCGTCCACGGCGAACCACTGGCCAGCGTCTTGAAGGGCTTCGAATGGTTCACCTTCGAGGGGCACCGCGCGCAGTTACAACGCGACGGCGAATGGGTGGCCCTGGCGTTGCACGACGCCGCCCTCGAGAGTGGCGACGCGGACACCGCGTTCTGGGCCCTGCGCCAGGGCCTGCTCCTAGACCCGGATTCTGACGCGCTGCTCGACGCTCTCGATCGCGTGCCGCGCCTACGCCAACTTCGCGGAGATGGCGGTGGCGCTGCGCAGAACCAGTCCGTCGGCCCCGGCCGCGCTGTAGCGGTGAGCTGGGCGTTCGAGCGCTTCGGTCGCTAGGTCGTTGAGCAGTTGGGAGAAGGGGAGGGGCGGGTCGACGAAGAGGTGCTTGGACAGCGAACCCGGGATGGTATTGACCTCGTTGATGTAGAGCTCGGACTCGTTGGCCAAGAAATCGATGCGCGCGACACCGCGCACCATCGCCACGTCCACGGTCGCGCGCGCGGCCGACTCGAGCGCCTCGCGCTGACCCGGCGCCAGGCGCGCGGGCAGTTCGCGCGGCGCCGACACCATGCCCTCGCCCCCCACGTACTTGTCGCGGTAGTCCAGGATCTCGGCGTCGGCGGCGCGACGGATCGGCTTCTCAATCGCGGAGAGTTCGACGCGCGGATAGGTCCGTACGGCGATCTGCACGTCGGTGAGGTCGGCGCGGAAGGGCTCGATCACGCAACCGCGCGCGAGGTGCACGTTGGTGAGGAGGCGAGCCTTCGCCGTCGCCAGGTCGGCCACGACGTCGATGCCGATCGACGAGCCCCCGAAGCGCGGTTTGACGATGTAGGGACCCTCGAAGGCGAGCGACTCGGTCTCGGGGCTGAGCAGCGCGCGCGGCAGCGTCGACAGACCAGCCTGGGTCACCAGTGAGGAGAACGTCCACTTGTCCATACCAATGGCCGCCCCCGCCACACTGGGACCGCTGTAGGGAATCCCCGCGAGGTCGAGGGCGCCCTGGATGGTCCCATCCTCGCCCGGACCGCCGTGGGTCGCCATGATCAGCGCCTCAATCTCGAGGCGACGGTCCTTGGAGAGTCGGCCACCCACGGCGTAGAAGCCGCCATCCACCCCCAGGCGCAACGAGAGCTCAGTCGACCCCCGCGGGACGCCCTCGAGGAACGCCTCGGCCTCGCTGGTCGCGGCCACCTGGACGAAGTCGCCCGACTTCGTCCAGTAGATGCCCACCGCGTCACCGCGACCACCGTGCAGTTCGCGCAGCGCCAAGAGACCGGTCAGAATTGAAATATCGTGCTCGGGGCTCGGACCGCCGAACAACACACCTACTGTCACCTGAGAACCTCGCCGCTCGTCTAAACCATCAAGGGTAGTGGTCGGGCAGGTCGTTGAGGTATAACACCGCGTCGCCGGCGCCTAGCGCCGCGCGCACCCACGCCACGGCCCCCTCGCGCGTGGCGAACTCGCGGACTGCGCCGCCGTACCCGCGTCGCAACGCCGCGCGATTCGTGCGACCGACGATCACCAGTTCGACGCCGCGCTGGGCGATCAGAT
>JAKCEC010000075.1 GCA_021841725.1 Actinomycetes bacterium
ACTCACCCCAGGCCCGGATCGCGCCGCGCGTCCCGCGCGCGAGGGTGGCGCGCCTGCTCTACGAGGCGACGCGCCTGGGTACCTCGGACGTGGCGCGCGCGGCCGAGGTGTGGCACGGACCGCACTACACCATGCCCCGCCTCGGCCGTACCCCGAGCGTGGTGACCATCCACGACATGACCTTCTTCACCAACCCCGAGTGGCACGAACGCGCCAAGGTCGCCTTCTTTCGTCGGGCCATCACCTACGCCGCCACGCACGCGAAGGCGATCATCTCGGTCAGCGAGTACACCGCCCGACTCATCGACGAACTCTTGGTGGGCCACGCCCCGGTGGTGGTCGCCCCGCTCGGGGTCGACCTCGAACGCTTCACCCCCGACGCCGTGGCGGATGAGGAGACCCTGGCGCGTCACGGGATGCGTCTCGGCGTGCGCTACATCCTGTTCGTGGGCACCTTCGAACCGCGAAAGGGCATCGACGTCCTGCTCGACGCCTTCACGTCGGTGGCCAGTGAATTCCCCGATGTCGAACTCTGGCTGGCGGGACAGCGGGGGTGGGGGGTCGCGCAGGTGGAGACGCGCCTGGCCACGCACCCGGCCGCCGCGCGCATCCGCCGCCTGGGGTTCGTCCCCGATGACGCCCTCGCCCCGCTGCTCCGCGGCGCCCTCGCCGCGGTGTACCCTTCGCGCGGCGAGGGATTCGGACTTCCCGTCCTCGAGGCCTTAGCCTGCGGCACGCCGGTGGTGACCACCCGCGACACGGTGATGGAGGAGGTGGCGGGCCCCGCCGCCACCCTCACCAGCGCGGGCTCCGCCCCGGACCTCGCGCGGGCCATGCTGGGCGTCCTCACCCAGGGTGCCGCCGCGCGCGCCGCGGACGCCCGACGGGGTCGCGCGCGGGCCGAGACCTTTACGTGGTCGCGCTGTGTGGACCAGCACCTGGTCGCCTACCATCTTGCACGAGGAGGCTGACGTGCGGGCATTGATTACCGGAGGTCGGGGATTCGTGGGGCGACACCTGGCGACGCACCTGGTGGCGATGGGTGACGAGGTGACCATCGCCGACCGTGACGTGGACGTGACCGAGCGCGGTGCCCTGGTGAAGGTCATGACCGACGCGGCCCCCGACGTGGTGTACCACCTCGCGGCCATGACCAGCGTCGCCGAATCGTGGGCGCGCCCCGCCGAATACACGCGCGTCAACGTTCTGGGCACGGCGCACCTGCTCGACGCGGCCCACGAGGTCGTGCCCGCCGCCAAGGTGATCCTGGTGAGTTCCGCCGAGGTCTACGGCATCGTTCGCGAGGAGGACCTGCCCCTCACCGAGACGTCGCCGACCGTGCCGGCGAACCCGTATTCCACCAGCAAGCTCGAGGCGGAACTGGTCGCCCGCGACGCCGTGCGCTCGCGTCACCAGACGGTGGTCATCGCGCGCCCCTTCAATCACATCGGCCCCGGACAGTCGGCGGCGTTCGTGGTCCCGGCGCTGGTGCAGCGCATGCTTGAGGCGACCGCGCACGGGCGTCACTTCATCATGGTGGGGGACCTGAGCACCCGCCGCGACTTCAGTGACGTGCGTGACGTGGTGCGCGCGTACCGACTGCTGAGTGAGTGGGGGCGCGCGGGCGACGTGTACAACGTGGCGTCGGGTCACGACATCGCCCTCGTCGACGTAGCCGACGAACTGCGCCGGCGCATCAACCCGGGATTGGAGTTGTTGGTCGACCCGGAACTGCTACGACCCGTCGAGGTGCCGGTGAGTCGCGGGAGTTTTGAGAAGTTGCACGAGACCACCGGATGGGAGCCCGCCGTGACCCTCACGCAGTCGCTCGACGACGTCATCGCCGCCCAGCGCGACTAGGGGCACGGCGCGTGGCGCGACGTTAAGAATCGTCGGGGACCGCACCCGCTGACGTGACCGGAGCCATGAAGGGAACTAGCCTGGACGTTCTGATGCAAACCCGTGCTCCGGCCGTCGTGGCCGTCGTCGTTACCACTGGTCCGGGCCCCGGCCTCGAAGCCACCCTGGCCTCGGTCGTGGCGCAGGACTATGAGGAACTCAGCCTGCTCGTCGTGGCGAACGGGTCCGACGAGCACGTCGCCGAGCGGGTGGCCGCGGTCGCGCCCCAGGCGTTCGTGCGCGTCTTGGCCCAGAACCGGGGCTTCGCCGCCGCCTGTAACGAGGCCTCCCTGATGGTCGAGGGTGCGGCCTTCTACCTGTTCTGTCACGACGACGTGCGTCTGGATTCCGATTGCGTCGGATTGATGGTCGAGGCGGCGTTTCGCACCAACGCCGGCGTCGTGAGCCCGAAGTTCGTCAACTACGAGGACCCCCTCGTACTTTTACACGTGGGTCAGACCTGCGACCGTTTCGGGGTCGTGCGCGACCGCGTCGAGCCCGGCGAGATCGATCACGGCCAACAGGACCTCGAGCGCGACGTCTTCGTCGCTCCCGGCGGGGTCACCCTGGTGCGCGCCGACCTCTTTCGCACCTTGCGCGGCTTCGATCCGTTGATCCCGTTGATCGGTGAGGACTTGGACCTGTGCTGGCGCGCCCAGGTGGCGGGCGCTCGCGTCGTCGTGTCACCCCAAGCGCGCGTGGCCCACCGCGAGACCATCGCGACGGGCGAGCGGGCGCTCGGCGCGCGCGGCACCCGCCACGCGACGCGACAATTGTTGCAGCGTCGCCACCAACTGCTGGTGGCGGCCACCGGGTGGGGTCGGGGGCGCGCGACGCTCACGGTGCTCACCCTCTTGGTGATGGACCTCATGGAACTCGGACTCGCCGTGGTGGGCCGCGACCGCGACCGGGTCAACGCCATCGTCGGTTCGTGGACGTGGCTGGTGAGGAACCGCACGCGGGTGGGTGAACGTCGCAAGCAGCGACACGAGTCGCGCGTGCTCAAGGACGCCGAATTGTTGCGACTCCAGGTGGCCGGCGCCAGCCGACTCCAGCGATTCTTCCTCGTGCTCGTGCGCGAGGGACTCGAGAGCGCGCGAGGGATCCTGCCCGAACCCTTGACCGAGATGGAGGGCCCGAGCGGCGAGACCGCCGACGGGGTCGGCTTCGCGGCGGCGTTCGCCGAGGACGAGTCCTTCGATCACGTGGTGACCTCGAGCGAGAACCGCGTGCGACCCTCCCGGTTCCTGGCGTCCTTTCGGACGCAGGCCCTCGTGGTGATCTTGGTGGCGTTGCTCTGGGCGATGGGCGCGCGCAACCTCGTCGCGACGCACCTGCCGCTGGTGGGGCGACTGGCCCCGCTCGATTCGTGGTGGTCCACGTGGCGACACTTCTTCGCGTCGTGGTCGCCCAACGGGGTGGGCACGGGAGCCCCGGGGATGCCCGGCTACGGCATCCTCGCCTTCGCGGGCACCTTCGTCGTCGGTCGCATGGGAATTTTGCCCCGTTTCGCCCTCATCGCCGCGGTGCCCGTGGGGGCCATCGGCGTCGCGCGACTGCTCAAGGGACGTGTCTCGAACCGGGCGCGACTGGTGGCCGCCGTCGCCTACCTGGCCCTGCCCACCGGACTCAACATGATCGCGCAGGGGCGCGTCGACGTCCTGGCCGTGGTGGCGGGGTTGCCCTACATCGTTCGTCGTCTCTTCGACTTGTTAGACGTCCCCGGATTTCGCGCGACGCCCTACGGCGAGCCGGTGCCCTTCGGACACCGCGGCTGGCGTATCAGCGAGGCCGGCCAGCGGATGAGCGCCATCATGGTGATCGCGCTGGTCACGGCCCTCGCGCCCGCCACGGTCATTCTGGTCGCCCTCATCGTGGTCGGGGTCACGCTGGCGCGCTGGATCGAACCCGACGGGGCCCGCGCGACCCCCTGGCGATTGCTGGGTTCGATCCTCGTCAACGTCGCGATCTTCCTCCTGCCGTTGTCGGTGAACGTCGTGATCGCGGGGCGACGCGCGTGGGGCGTCTTCGGCGCCGAGCGCGGACCCTGGAGTGTGCCGGGTTTCGCCAGTCTGGTGCGCGGGGTCGACGGAGGCTTCGGCAACAACTGGGCGGGCTGGCTCTGGCCAGCGGTCGCGGTGGCCGCCTTGCTCCTGGCGCGCGGGTCTCGCCGGGCCGTCTCCTCCAAGGCCGCGGTGGTCGCGACCCTCACCCTGCTGGTGATCACGTTGAGCGATCACCACTGGCTCGGGTCGTTCGCGCCCGACCTGGACGTGCTGCTCGCGCTCTACGGCGTGATGCTCGCGGTACTGGTCGGGGTGGCCGTCGCCGCCCTCGAGAACGACGTGCGCTCCGCGGGCTTCGGGTGGCGCCAAGTGTGCGCGGGGGCCAGCGTCGTGGCGATGGTCGTGGCGCCGTTGGCCTGGGTCGTCAGCCTCGGCAGCGGTCGCTTCGACCTGCCCACGTCGTCGGTCGCCGAATCGCTCGCCACCCTGGCGCCCCCGACCGCGACGCAGTACCGGGTGTTGTGGCTGGGCGACCCGTCGATCCTGCCGGTGCCGGGCTGGAGTGTGGCGCCCGGACTCGCGGCCGCGACCTCGATGAACGGGCTGCCCGGCGGCAGCACCCTCTTCAGCCCCCCGAGTACCGGCGCGACCAACGCGGTCCTCGACGCGGTGCGCACCGCCCTGCAGGGGCGCACCGTCAACCTCGGACAGTTGTTGTCGCCGGCGGGGATCTCGGCCATCGTGGTGATGGATGCGTCAGCCCCGCAACTCCCCGGCATGGAGTCCTCGCCCGTGCGCGCGACGCCGGCCGCCCTCATCCCCTCCCTCAACGCCCAGACGGACCTGGCCCTGGAACTCACCACCTCGAGCGTTCAGGTCTACGCGAACGCCGAGTTCTCCGGTATCGTGCGCGAGCGCGCGTCCAAGGCCTCGCCGTGGCTGTCGGTCTTGTCGCCGATCACCCACAGTGGCTCCCTGATGGGCGGGGGCCAGGTCGAGGCGGGCGTCGCGCCCGCCGGATCCTTCTCGCTGGTCGTGCGCGGGCACGCGCTGACGCGCACGTCCCTCGACGGCTGGGCGGGTTCCTACGTCGTGCCCGCCAGCGCCACGCCCGTGGTGGGTACCCTCGTCCTGCACGAGTTCCCGTGGAACGGTCTGCTCGCCCTCTTCACGCTGTCGCTGTGGTCGATCATCTGGCTGGGCTTTGGTTGGGTGCACCGCCTGGAGTGGCTCTTCACCGGGGGTGCGCGCGCCGGGCGCCACACCCGGGGCGTGCGCATGGTGCACGCCCCGGAGGACGCCGATGCGTAGGTCCGGACTTCCGCTCGTGGCCGCCGTGGCGCTCGGTCTCGCCCTGAGTGCGGTGCTGAGCTCGCACGGCGACGTGACCAATTCGACGCCCACCTCCGGGGCCGGTGGCCCCGCCGCACAGTCGAGTGCGCTCTACTGCACGGGACTCACCAACGCCAAGGGGGGCGCGCGCGGTCTCGTGGCGTTCATCAACACGACGGGCGCGACGCGCCACGTGGTCGTGCACGCGGTCGCCACGAACGCGACGGCCGCGGTCGCGACGGCCTTCACGCTGGGTCCCTACGCCCGTCAGGTCGTCACGCCCACCAATCTGCTCGTGGGCGACACCTACGCCCTGGCCGCGCAGATCGACGGGGGCGGCGTGAGCGCCGAGCAGGTGGTGACGCGCTACGGCACCCAAGCGCCGTGCGTCAATGAGGGGACGACGAACTGGTACGGGTCGGGCTTCGACACGACGGTGGGCTCCCGCGCCGTCTTGAGCGTCTACAACCCGACCGCGACCGCGGCGGTCTTCAACGTGACCACCTTCTCGCCCGGCGGATTCCTCTCCCCGGCACCGTTGCAGGGGGTGAGCGTCGGTCCTCACGCGGTCCTCACGCTCGACCTGGGGGGCGACATCGTCGCGACGCGTAATTTCGGCGTCCAGGTCAGCGTCCTACGGGGATCCCTGGTCGTCGTGGGCGACCAGCTCGCGGCCTCCACGTCCTCGCTCAACTACGGGACCACGCAACTCGCCCGCGCGGGCACGTTCCCCCTGGTGACGACCAGCCGCGGCGCCCTGGCGCAGGTACGGATCGCCAACCCCGGGCCGGCGCCGGCCACCGTCACGGTGCACGTCCGGATTGGGAAGTTCACGGTGGCGCCCCAGTCGGTGCGCGTCGCGCCCTACGCGAGCACCCTGATCTCGGTCACGCCCAACACCGCCATCCCGGCGGCCGGTGAGGCGTCGCTGGCGATGACGTCGAGTCAGCCCGTCGACGCCACACTGGCGACCGGGACCACGACCGGCGTGAATCTGAGCCCCCTGGGGGTGGCCCTGGCGCGCGTGATCCTGGCCGACGTGACCGGTCAGGGATTCGCCGAGGCGACCGTGACCAACGACTCGAAGACCGCGACGACCCTCACGTGGGCCCTGGTGGGTGGCGGGGCCGTGATCTCCACCGGCCTCGCCCCCCTGGGCACGGGCGCCACCGTCTCCCTGGGCCAGACCGTGGGGGGGCGGGCCAAGCTTCGGGGCACCACGCTGGTCCTGACCAGTGCGACGCCCGCCCTGGTGGTGAACGCCATTCTCCCGACGTCGCCCTAC
>JAKCEC010000076.1 GCA_021841725.1 Actinomycetes bacterium
CGTGCGACGGGCGCCCCACAAAGGTCTTTTGTAACCGCTCACCGTGGGAGGGGGTGAGCGCGCGAGGTCTAGGTTCGAATCGTGATCACTCCTGCTCGAATCGAAGCGCCGCCGCCAGTCGGGTCCGCGCTGGCGCCGTGCGGGCAATCGGGACGGTGAGGTCCGCGTCGTGTTCCAGGTGCGCATCCACGGTCGCGGAGGGCAGGGGGTGGTCACCGCGGCGGAGATTCTCTCGGTCGCCGCGTTCGACGAGGGACGCCAGGCCCAGGCCTTCCCCAGTTTCGGTTCGGAGCGTACCGGAGCCCCCGTCGTGTCGTTTTGTCGCATCGACGATCGCGAGATCCGCACCCGCGAACCGGTGATGGCACCCGACGCCGTCATCGTCCAGGACGTCACGCTCATCAATCAGGTGGACCTCTTCTCGGGTCTCTCGCCCGTGGGGTACGTTCTGATCAACACCTCGCGGAGTTTCGAGGAGCTCGGACTGACCGACCTCTTCGCGCGCCACCCGCGAGAGCACTTGGTGACGTGCCCCGCCACCGAACTGGCGCTCGCCGCCTTCGGCCGTCCGCTTCCGAACGCGGCGCTCCTGGGCGCCTTCGCGGCGTTGACGGGCCAGGTCAGTCTGTCGGCGGTGCAGATCGCCATCCGGGACCATTTCGCGGGGGCGGTGGGTGAGCGCAACGCCGAGGCCGCCGCCGCGGCGTCCGACGCCGTCACCCGGAGCCGGGAGGAGGCTCGCCGTGCTGCGGCAAATTGAGGGCTCGCGCGCGGTCGCCGAGACCGTGGCGTTGTGCCGTCCCGAAGTAGTGTGCGCGTACCCGATTTCGCCCCAAACCCACATCATCGAGGCGGTCGGCGTCATGGTCAAGGAGGGGCGCCTGAGCCCTTGTGAGTTCATCAACGTCGAGAGTGAGTTCGCCGCGATGTCGGTGGCCATCGGCGCCTCGGCCACCGGCGCGCGCGCCTACACCGCGACCGCCAGTCAGGGACTGCTCTACATGATGGAGGCGGTCTACAACGCGGCGGGTCTCGGTCTGCCCATCGTCATGACGCTCGCCAATCGCGCGATCGGTGCGCCGATAAATATCTGGAACGATCACTCCGACGCAATGGCCGTGCGCGACTCGGGGTGGATTCAACTCTTCGCCGAGACCAACCAGGAAGCGGCCGACCTGCACGTGCAGGCGTTTCGACTAGCCGAGGAACTGTCCGTGCCGGTGATGGTGTGCATGGACGGCTTCATTCTCACGCACGCGGTCGAGGGGGTGGACCTGCTCGATCAGGCGACCGTGGACGCCTTCTTGCCGCCCTACGACCCGCGTCAGGTGCTCGATCCCGCGAATCCCGTGTCGATCGGCGCGATGGTGGGGCCCGAGGCCTTCATGGAGGTGCGCTACTTGGCCCACCTGCGTCAACTCGACGCCCTCCATCGAATCCCCGCCATCGCCGAGGAGTTTTTCGAGACGACCGGGCGGCGCAGCGGGGGTCTCGTGCGCCCGTACCGCACCGAGGGCGCCGACACGATCGTGGTGGCGATGGGGTCGGTCCTGGGCACCATCAAGGACGCCGTGGACATCCGCCGCGAGGCCGGCGAGAAGATCGGGGTGGTGGGCATCACGTCGTTTCGTCCCTTTCCGTCCCTCGAGGTGCGCGAGGCGCTGCGCCACGCGACGCAGATCGTGGTATTGGAGAAGGCGTTCTCCATCGGACACGGCGGCGTGCTCGCCACCGACGTGGCGATGGCGCTGCAGGGGACCCCGTGCGTCATCCGCGAGGTCGTCGCGGGACTCGGCGGGCGCCCCATCACGCGCCAGTCCCTGGTCAAACTGTTCTATCGAGCGTCCCAGGGCGAACTGGGTTCGTTGCTCTTCTTGGACCTGGAGCACGACGTGGTGGACCGTGAGGTTTCGCGGATGAGGGCCACGCGCCGATCGGGGCCGTCGGCGGAGAACGTGTTGCGCGACCTCGGCGCGACGCGAGGCGAGGGGGCGCTCTCGTGACCAAGCGACCGATCCGGTTCTATCAGGTGGGCTCCTTCGCGGTCGGGAATCGACTGCTGAGTGAAGGGGATCGTACGGTCCAGTCCGACCCCTCGCGCACCAACTCCATTGATTCGGGGCACCGCGCCTGTCAGGGGTGCGGTGAGGCGCTGGGCGCGCGCTACGCGCTCGACGCCGCCATGCGCGCCACCAACAACCAATTGGTGGCGGTCAACGCCACGGGGTGCCTCGAGGTATTTTCGACCCCGTACCCCGAGACCTCGTGGCGTATCGCGTGGTTGCACTCGCTCTTTGGTAACGCCCCGGCGGTCGCCACCGGCGTCGCCGCCGCTCTGCGGGTCAAGGGGCACACCGAGGTGCGCGTCGTGAGCCAGGGCGGCGACGGCGGCACCGTCGATATCGGCTTCGGCAGTCTGTCGGGGATGTTCGAACGTAACGACGACGTGCTCTACATCTGTTACGACAACGAGGGCTACATGAACACGGGCGTGCAGCGATCCGGGGCCACGCCCCCGGCGGCGCGCACCGCGACGACGGACGTGGTGGGCCCCCAGCCGGGTAACGCCTTCGGACAGGGTAAGGACCTGGCGCGCATCGCGATGGCCCACGACCTGGCCTACGTGGCGACCGCGACGGTGGCCGATCTCCACGACCTCGAGGCCAAGGTCGAGCGCGCGATGCAGTTCCGGGGGGCGCGATACTTGCACGTGCTCGTGCCCTGTCCCCTGGGGTGGGGCACCGCCTCGAGCGAGACGATCCACGTCGCGCGCCTGGCCAAGGAGACGGGGATGTTCCCGGTCTTCGAAGCGGAGTTCGGGGTGGTGACCTCGGTCTCCAAGATCCGCCACCCGACGCCGGTGGAGGAGTACCTCAAGGTGCAGAAGCGTTTCGCGCACCTCTTCGGTAAGAATCCGCGTCCCGAGATGGTGGCGCACCTGCAGGAACTGGCCAATCGCAACATCGAACGCTACGGCTTGCTCGACCGCGCCGAGCCGGCGTCGGGCGTCGTGTCCGGGGAGGAACCCGCATGAACAAACGTCCGTTCGCCATCACCTTGGACGTGGGGACGAGTCGCTCGAACCACACCGGGTCGTGGCGCGTCGAACGTCCGACCTACGTCGATCGACTCCCGCCGTGTAACAACGCCTGCCCGGCGGGTGAGAACATCCAGGGCTGGCTCTACGAGGCCGAATCCGGAGCCTACGAATCGGCTTGGCGCGCGCTGGTGGAGGAGAATCCCTTCCCGGCCATCATGGGACGGATCTGTTTTCACCCGTGTGAGAGTGCGTGCAACCGGGCGCAAGTCGACGAGGCGGTGGGCATCAACGCGGTGGAGCGCTTCTTGGGGGACTACGCCATCGAACAGGGCTGGCGTCTACCCGCGGCGGGCCCCGCGAGCGGACGACGGGTCCTCGTGGTGGGGGCGGGCCCGGCGGGACTGAGCGCGACGTACCACTTGCGGCGCCGGGGTCACCACGTGCGGCTCGTCGACTCGGCCCCGCAGCTCGGCGGGATGATGCGCTACGGAATTCCCGCGTACCGTCTCCCACGACGCGTCCTGGACGCCGAGATCGACCGGGTGATCGACATGGGGGTCGAGGTGGTGTTGAACCACAACGTCGCCGACATCGAGGCCGAACGGTCGAGCGGGCACTTCGACGCCCTCTTCTTGGCGGTGGGCGCGCAACTCGGCAAGCGGGTGAACATCCCGGCCGGCGACTCGGCGAAGATTCTGGACGCCGTGTCGTACCTGCGCGACGTGGCCGACGAGAACCCCCCACTCCTGGGGCGACGCGTGGTGGTCTACGGCGGCGGCGACACCGCGATGGACGCCGCGCGCACGGCGCGGCGCCTCGGGGCGACCGAGGCGGTGGTGGTGTATCGGCGCAATCAGGACAAGATGCCCGCGCACGGCGAGGAGTACGAACAAGCCCTCGGCGAGGGCGTCACGATGCGCTGGCTGTCCACGATCAATCGGGTCGACGCCGACAAGATCGTGATTGAGAAGATGCGCCTGAACGCCGAGGGCTACCCCGAGTCCACCGGGGACTACGAAGAGTTGGGGGCCGACGCCGTGGTCCTGGCGCTCGGTCAGGACACCGACCTCTCGCTGCTCGCGCGCGCCGCCGACGTCGAAGTGCACGACGGGTCGGTGCAGGTCGCGCAGGATCTGATGACCAACGGCCGCGGGGTCTTCGCGGGGGGCGACGCCGTACCGGCGGAGCGCACGGCGACGGTGGCGGTCGGTCACGGCAAGAAGGCCGCGCGCGGCATCGACGCGTTCGTGCGCGGCGTGGCCGCGGACGTGACGCCCAAGCACGAATTGGCCGACTTCGCCCATCTCAACACCTGGTACTACTCCGACGCCGAACGAACGCAGCGGCCCGAACTCGAACGGATCCGCCGGCAAGACAATTTCGACGAGGTGGTGCTGGGGCTGACCGAGCGCAACGCACTGTTCGAGGCGCGACGCTGCATGTCCTGCGGCAATTGTTTCGAGTGCGACAACTGCTTCGGGGTGTGCCCCGACAACGCCGTCATCAAACTGGGTGACGGCACCTACGACATCAACCTCGACTACTGCAAGGGGTGTGGCGTGTGCGCGCGCGAGTGCCCCTGTGGCGCGATAGAAATGGTCCCGGAACGAATCTAGGGGTCGCACCGTGAACATACTCTTCGTCGGGGGCAGTGGCATCATCTCGCACGCGTGCGCCAGTGAGGCGCTCGCGCGCGGGCACGACGTCTGGACGCTCACGCGGGGGAGTTCGCACCGTGATCCCCCCGTGGGTAGCCGCCGTCTCGTCGGCGACGCCGAGAACGAGGATGAGGTGCGCGCGCTGATTCGCGGGCTCGACTTCGACGCGGTCGTCCAGTGGACCGCGTTCCGGCCCGATCAGGTTCGCCGCGATATCGAACTCTTCGCCGACGCGGGTCAGTACGTCTTCGTCAGCTCCGCTTCGGTCTACCAGAAGCCGCCGTCACACTGGCTGATCACGGAGGCGACGCCCCGGGGCAACCCCTACTGGGGATACGCGCGCGACAAGATTGCCTGCGAGGACGTCCTCTTCGCGGCGCACGAGTCGACGGGCTTTCGCGTCACGGTCATTCGCCCGTCACTCACCTACGGTGATACTCAGATTCCGGTGGCGATCGGGAGCTGGTTGCGGCCCTTCACCCTCATCGAGCGCATGCGTCGGGGCGCGAAGATCTTGGTGCCGGGTGACGGCACCAGTATCTGGACGCTCACCCACAATTCAGACCTGGCGCGTGGACTCGTCCCCCTGCTCGGTCAGGCCGGTGCCGTGGGTGAGGCCTTTCACATCACCTCCGACGAGGCCCTGACCTGGAATCAGATCTACGGACTCGTCGCGGCGGCGGCCGGGGTGCACGCGGACGTCCTGCACGTCCCCTCCGACGCACTCGTGGCCGCCGACCCCGACCTGGAGGGCACCCTCTGGGGCGACAAGTCCAACTCGGCGGTCTTCGACAACGCCAAACTTCGTCGGTTCGTGCCGGATTTTCGTGCGCGGGTACCGTTCGCCGAGGGAATCGCGCGCACGGTCCAGTGGTTCGACGCCGATCCCCGCCGACAGGAGATCGACGACCAGGCGAACGCCCTCTGGGACCACGTGGCGCGCGTCTACCTCGACGCGCTCGCTCGTGTGGCGCGACGTCCCCGAACGTGATGACGTTCACGTCGCCAGCGTTGAGGGCCGCGTCGCCTCGTTGACGTCACCGCACGGGGGACGGGGCCGCGCCACGCCCGGGGCAGACGGTCCGCCTCGCGCGGGCCACGAGGCCCTCGGACCCTAGTGGGCACCGCGGACGGTGGATAGGTTGAGGGGGAGAGGGAGGTGCACCGTGGGCGATCAGACAGGTGAGTTCGTGGCGGTGGCGATCACGCGCGAGGAGGCCCGGGTCTGGAGTGCCACGGACGTGTCGGGGTTACGACCCGAGAAATTCGTGGCGCCGACGGAGTCGCGCCGCCACCGTCATCCGCGTAAGTCGATGGACCGACCCGAACGAGAGTCCGAGCGTGACACCCGGGAGTTCTTCGAGTCGGTGACCGAGGCCGTCGCGTCGTCGTCGCACATCTTGCTGATTGGTCACGGCCGCGGCAAGGCGAACGAGATGCTCCAGTTGATCCAGTACTGGGAGCGTCGCCACCCCGACGTCGCCCAGAGGGTCGTCGGTGCCGTCGACTCCAACCTCGAAGCGTTGAGCGACAACCAGGTCCTCGCCCTGGCGCACGAGTGGTACGAGGAGCGCCGCGAGTTCATCTAGAACCGTCGACGACGCCGCCGCGGCGCGTCGCGGGGCTAGAAACCAGGGAAGGTCTGGCGCAGCACTTCCAGGTGACGCTCGGCACCGTCGTCGACTCCCGCCTGCGCGTCGAGACGTCCGTAGATGAGTCGTACGAAGGCCTCCGCGGAAATCTCCACGTCGACGGGACCCGAATGGACCGTGTCCACCAG